>NZ_JTLF01000206.1:0-940 GCF_000798855.1 Enterobacter sp. ZOR0014
CAACCGATGTTGATTACTTATATAAAAATTATAATCCTGAAAATTTAAAAATTGAAACAGGCTTCACGCCAATTAAAATTCATTCTGTCAGTGAACTCTCGAAGGCTCAAAATGGTTATGAATACTTACCAGACAATTACCTTGTTATTGGTGATGATTTAGGTGGTGGTAAACCTATAATTGCGGTTGTCGATGAAGGGAATACCCCTGTTTATGCAAGTTATGATGTAATTGAACCATTTAAAATAGCTAGTAGTCTCTCTGGATTTATATTTTCATTAGCTGAGCTCATTGATTTGGTATATGGCCAATATGATATCTTTGATATAGCAGATGATAATGACGAAGTAAAAGGTGATTTTATTGATGAGTTGCGGAAAAGAATTGTGCCTCTTATCGGTAATGAAAATTTCGATGCATTCTATGATTATTTTTATGGCTAGGATACATGTTTTTTGATTTAGATAAATGAATGAAATATGCCGGAAACCATTAAGTTCCGGCTTTAATTACTACAAACAATTGTTTCCACAACAGAGGTTGAGTATCTAAGTTCAAGAAGTCATGATCTTAACAAGGAGAGTTTATGCCTATTTCATGCGGTAAACCTGCAAATAAAGATGAAATTAAACTTATGGAGGGAAAATTCAAAGTCAGTTTACCTGAAGATTATAAAGAATTCCTCAGGTTGAAAAATGGCTTTGGTGTAAAATCTCCGGATTTTTGTGAGTTAGAGTATGAAGGTGTCGATGAAGGGGTAATCGCCTTTTATGCCCTTTTTGGAATAAATATGAAAAATCCAAACCACGACATTTTTCGTCAAAATGAAAATTTTTTAAGTGAACTTGATTTTATTGATGATAAGTTAATTATTGGTGATGATCCTGGAGGTAATTTTTACCTTATATTAAATGGCAGTGAAAGCCAAGGTGTGTATTAT
>NZ_JTLF01000061.1:0-16221 GCF_000798855.1 Enterobacter sp. ZOR0014
AACGGCCGGCCATTTCCGCATTTAATGTTCCTCCGGCGCGCGTTTCGCGGGTAAAACGCGCGCCAGCCTAACTTTTGAGGAATTTTGTCATTTTTGTTTAATCGTTATGCCATTTTTTGATCAAAATCAGCATCCCGACTCTCCCCCTTTGGTGTTATGCAACGAGTGAATTGTGAACAACATCACGCTCGGATATGGCTGCAGGGAGAGCGTTGTTTAAGACTACGGGGTAAAAAATGGCACTGGTAAAAACAAGTTTGAAACTGTTCGGCGGGGATACGGTAGTGGTGCGTTGCTCAGAACGCTGCCGCATACATCTCATGAGTTCAAAAGCGCAAAAGCAATCCCAGGAGGATATTCTGACCGTGCAGGATGATAAAGCGTGGCTTACCGTGCCGTATACCGGCACATGGGATGTGCTGATCGACAGCCACAGTCAGTCGCTGGAGCATTCCGTCAGCTACGTGGCAGCATAAGAGTAAACGCCCGGCCAGCCGGGCGTATTATCAGGCAAAACCCGGTCGCAGCGAGCTGTTGACAGGGTTCCCTTCCAGCAGCGCCCTCACCTTTACCACCAGCTCATTCAGACAATCGTCCTTCATACCGAGGCGGGTCAGCTCCTGATCGAGGGAGAAGAGATACTGCGCGTTGGTGCCCAGCGGCCCGCTGGCGGCGGCAATTAACGGAGCGATGACCTGCGTGCGGGTATCCGCTTCATACAGCGGATGGCGTGGATCCATAATAAATACCAGCGCATTGACGGTACGTCCATCGTCAAGCTCCAGCTTGCACCAGCTCGGCATATAGCAGCCGGTGATCATTTCGCGCTTCCAGAGCAGCGTCAGCTCCTCTTCGAGCGTGGCATCCGGGAGGCGATACGCCACGCCCGTGGTGCGTCCGCCCTCTTTCAGTGCAAGCATGCGACCAGGCTGACACGCACTGCCGCGTCCGGCCGTCAGGCGCAGACAAAATGCGCGGTGCCAGCCAGGCAGCGTTCCCGTTGCCGATTCGACAAATTCCAGAGCCGGGTTCCACATCAGCGAACCGTAGCCAAAAATCCATACCGGGCCATCATCCGGGCGGCAGGCAAGCGTGGCAGCAAGCGACGCCGCACGTTGTTCAGCTGACCAGAGAAGCGATTCCTCAATAGCACCAAATGCCGTCTTACAATCTGCCTTCATTAAGAAATCACGCGTTAACACTTTACACCTCCGCCACTGCATGCTTCCTTGCGACATCTGTAATGCGCCTTCCCGGCATTTTTTCTCTGGTCATTTTGCCAGCAGTGAAATAACGATAAGCAATTAGCGGACCAGTTGCAATACAACGGAAGTTCAACCGCCTGAAAAGTCAAAATGAAGGCAGCGAATTATTTCACGGCTATTTCTTTTTATGCCATTTATCATCGTCTCCTTTCTCGTAGTCATGTTTAACTGCGGCCCAGGCGACCTTATGCGCCGTCTCTTCCCGGCTGGCATCATCCCGGCGATCGTCTTTATCTTTGTACTGATCCCAGGCGCTGTTAAACGCTTCCTTGTAGATATCCTGCGCGTGTTCAGGCAGGACATTTTTCACGTTATCAGGTAATTCGCGTTTCGTTTTGTAGGGCATCACTAACCTCTCTTTTCGGTAAAGAGATAAGTGTGGACGACGATATGCCATGGTGCCACCCAACAATAATTAATGAGTAAATTAAAATTATAATTCGTTGTTATTTAATATTTATTTATGAGAGATATGGCATTATAGACTTCAAAGAAGAAAAACATCACAAAGGGTAAAATTAAGTAAAAAACAGAAGGTATTTAACAGATTTCTGTTAATTTAATCTCCTTAAAATCTATCTATAATTACAAGCACCTGCATTGATGGAGAAGCACATGACAGCAACACACGAGGCGGTAAAGACCCGCCACAAGGAGACGTCACTCATTTTCCCGGTTCTGGCACTGGCTGTGCTGCTCTTCTGGGGAAGCAGTCAGTCACTGCCAGTGGTGGTTGGTATCAATATTCTTGCCCTGGTCGGTATTTTAACCAGCGCATTTAGCGTCGTTCGCCATGCGGACGTATTAGCCCACCGTCTGGGCGAGCCGTACGGTTCGTTAATTCTGAGTCTTTCCGTTGTTATTCTCGAAGTCAGCCTGATTTCCGCGCTTATGGCGACCGGCGATGCTGCCCCGACGCTGATGCGCGATACCCTCTACTCCATCATTATGATTGTGACAGGCGGCCTGGTGGGCTTCTCGCTGTTACTGGGCGGACGTAAATTTGCGACCCAGTACATGAACCTGTTTGGTATTAAACAGTACCTGATTGCCCTCTTCCCGCTGGCAATTATCGTGCTGGTCTTCCCGATGGCGCTGCCAGGTGCAAACTTCTCCACCGGTCAGGCGCTGCTGGTCGCGCTGATTTCCGCAGCCATGTACGGCGTTTTCCTGCTGATTCAGACCAAAACGCACCAGAGCCTGTTTGTATACGAACATGAAGATGACGGCGACGACGACGACCCGCACCACGGTAAGCCGTCAGCACACAGCAGTGTGTGGCACACGGTTTGGCTGATCGTGCATCTGATTGCGGTCATTGCGGTCACCAAAATGAATGCCAACCCGCTGGAGACGCTGTTGACCGAGCTGAACGCCCCGGTGGCCTTTACCGGTTTCCTGGTGGCGCTGCTGATCCTGTCCCCTGAAGGACTGGGGGCGCTGAAAGCGGTGTTGAACAATCAGGTGCAGCGTGCAATGAACCTGTTCTTCGGCTCCGTGCTGGCGACCATATCACTCACCGTACCGGTGGTGACGCTGATTGCCTTTATGACGGGGAACGAACTGCAGTTTGCGCTGGGCGCGCCGGAGATGATTGTGATGGTGGCCTCGCTGCTGCTGTGCCAGATCTCCTTCTCCACCGGACGCACCAACGTGCTGAACGGCGCGGCACATATGGCGCTGTTTGTGGCGTACCTGATGACGATATTTGCCTAGTCTCTTTGCCCAGCGGCGCTTCGCTTGCAGTGCCTACAGGTTTTGTAGGCCGGGTAAGCGCAGCGCCACCCGACAATATGTCCTATAAAAAAACCCGCCGAAGCGGGTTTTTTTATTAGTTGCTGGTATCCAGCTCGTCGAAGTTCTTCACCAGATCGTCAATCGCTTTGATCTGCTTCAGGAACGGCTCCAGCTTATCCAGCGGCAGTGCGGACGGACCATCGCATTTCGCGTTAGCCGGATCCGGGTGCGCTTCAATGAACAGACCCGCCAGACCCGTTGCCATACCGGCGCGCGCCAGTTCGGTTACCTGCGCGCGACGACCGCCAGACGCGGCACCAAACGGGTCACGGCACTGCAGGGCGTGAGTCACGTCGAAGATCACCGGAGACTGGTTAGAGACGTTCTTCATCACGCTGAAGCCCAGCATATCCACGACCAGGTTGTCATAACCGAAGTTTGCACCACGGTCGCACAGGATAACCTTGTCATTGCCGCCTTCGATAAACTTGTCGACAATGTTCCCCATCTGGCCAGGGCTCACGAACTGTGGTTTTTTCACGTTGATGACCGCGCCGGTTTTCGCCATCGCTTCCACCAGGTCCGTCTGACGGGCCAGGAATGCCGGAAGCTGGATCACGTCTACCACGTCCGCTACAGGCTGTGCCTGCCAGGACTCATGCACATCGGTGATCACTTTCACGCCAAACGTCTGTTTCAGCTCCTGGAAAATCTTCATGCCCTCTTCCAGGCCCGGGCCACGGTAAGAGTGAATGGAGGAGCGGTTGGCTTTGTCAAAAGAGGCCTTAAACACGTACGGGATGCCCAGCTTCTGGGTCACGGTCACGTAGTGCTCGCAGATACGCATGGCGAGATCGCGGGATTCCAGCACGTTCATACCGCCAAACAGCACGAACGGCAGGTCGTTTGCTACCTTGATATCACCAATGCTAACCACTTTTTGTTTCATAGGATCGCCTTATTCAGGTGTGAATCGGAATTAAGATTAATGCAGTGTAATTTGTTTGTGCGAGATCGCGTTGATCTGCGCGCGAATCATTTCGCTAATCGGATCTTCCGGGCACTGCTCAACGAAATAGCTCAGATCGTTCAGCGCAACGTGTTCGCAGTCGAGCTGGGCATAGATAAGCCCGCGGTCGCGAATTTCGTAGGGATCTTCCGGATTAAACTGCAGCAGCACTTCGCTGGCACGCAAGGCAAGCTCCATCTGACGCTCTTCCATCAGCGCTGATTTCAGCGTATCCAGCAGCTTGCGGATCACTTCGGCGTTATCGGCCTCGTCGAGATCTTCGTTAAAGAGCTCGGCGACCGGGCTGATGTTGCCTTTCAGCCAGACGTCCAGCGTATGCTCATCCAGCGTATCGCCGTTAAACGGATTAATGAGCCACATCTCGCCGTCAAGCCACTCCGCCCGCAGGATCATCTGCGTCGGGAAAATGACCGGCACCAGTGGAATATCCAGACGGTGCGCGACCCACAGCAAAATAGAGCCCAGCGCAACGGCGCTGCCCTGACGGTTTTTTAAGACCTGGTCCAGCCATAATGCGTCAGACAGGCGATACACGCCACGCGTGTCGCAGAAACCCCATTCGCCGTAGAAAAGCTCAAGCAGCTTCTCTAATTGCCAGTCCTGCGGGCGCGCCTGATTGATCTCTTCACGCGCCAGGCTGACCAGATTCTCCAGTTCATCGTAAACGTACTGCGACGTAAAATCGTCGCGTATCATCTCCGAAATCAGGATCATGCCATCGCAAAGCGGCACTTTATTAAATTCGAAATCGGCTAAGGACTTCATGACTTACCCCAGTAACGCCCGAACGTACAGCTACCCCCGGGCGCGATAAAACTCAAAACAATGTAGATGATAACGCCAAACCGCCTTTCAGTCAGCCTTACGCCTTTATCAGTAAATGGCAGATAGCCTTGTTTCACGCCCACTGGCCTAGCGTCAACCGTTCATTACCGCCGTAGTCGCGGCAGGTTTCCACTGCGGTATAACCCGCTTGCGTAAACAGCGCACGTACGGCTTCCCCCTGCGTCCAGCCATGTTCCACCAGCAGCCAGCCGCCGGGAAGTAAATGTTGCCGTGACGTTGTCACTATGTGATCAAGATCGGCTAACCCTGCGTTAGCCGCAACCAGCGCCGTCAATGGCTCGAAACGAACATCGCCCTGCGCAAGGTGCGGGTCGTGCTCGTCAATATACGGCGGGTTACTGACGATCATCTCGAACGAGCGAGTCTCCAGCGCGCTAAACCAGCTGCTTTGCAGCACGGTCACGTTAGTCAGCCCAAGACGCGCCACGTTACGCTGCGCCAGGGTCACCGCGTCAGGCATCACATCCACTGCCGTCACATCGCAATCCGGACGCTCGCTGGCAAGCGCCAGCGCGATAGCACCCGTTCCTGTTCCGAGATCGAGAATGCGGCTGGCCGCAGCCGGCAAACGCGCCAGCGCCTGCTCCACCAGACATTCGGTATCCGGGCGTGGAATCAGCGTTGCCGCTGAGACATAAAGCGGGAGCGACCAGAACTCACGTTCACCGACAAGATGCGCCACCGGCTCACCGTTTTTACGGCGGGCAAGCAGCGTAGCGAGCTGCGCTTGCTGCTCAGCGGTCAGGGGCGTCTCACCGAATGCCAGCAGATACGTACGGGCTTTACCCGTTACATGCTCCAGCAAAATTTCGGCGTCGCGTTTTGGGCTTTCGCTTGCGGAAAGCTCACCGGCGGCCTCACGTAACCAGCGCTGAAAATCCATTATTCCTGCTCGGACAGCGCCGCCAGCTGGTCGGCCTGGTATTCCTGCACGATAGGCTCAATCAGCATATCCAGCTTCCCTTCCATCACCTCGTCCAGACGGTAAAGCGTCAGGTTAATGCGGTGGTCGGTCACGCGGCCCTGCGGGAAGTTGTAGGTACGGTTACGGTCGCTGCGATCGCCGCTGCCGAGCAGGTTACGACGCGTCGATGCTTCCGCCTGCTGGCGTTTCGCCATTTCGGCCGCGTGGATACGCGCACCCAGCACAGACAAGGCTTTGGCTTTGTTTTTATGCTGCGAACGCTCGTCCTGACACTCCACCACAATACCGGTTGGCAGGTGAGTAATACGGATAGCGGAATCGGTGGTGTTAACGTGCTGGCCGCCCGCACCAGAGGAGCGGAAGGTGTCGATGCGCAGGTCCGCCGGGTTGATGTCCGGCAATTCCGCTTCCGGCAGCTCTGGCATCACCGCCACTGTACAGGCAGAGGTATGAATACGCCCCTGAGATTCCGTAGCAGGCACGCGCTGCACGCGATGACCGCCAGATTCAAACTTCAGACGACCATACACGCCGTCGCCGCTGATCTTGGCGATAACCTCTTTATAGCCACCATGCTCGCCGTCGTTAGCGCTCATGATTTCCACGCGCCAGCGACGCGATTCAGCGTAGCGGCTGTACATGCGGAACAGATCCCCGGCAAACAGCGCCGCTTCATCACCGCCGGTACCGGCGCGGACTTCCACAAACGCGTTACGCTCGTCGTCCGGATCTTTTGGCAGCAGCAGCACCTGAAGCTGTTGCTCCATCTCTTCAGAACGCGCTTTCGCATCCTGTAACTCTTCCTGCGCCATCTCGCGCATTTCAGGATCGTCGAGCATCATCTGCGCGGTTTCGATGTCTTCCTGAACCTGTCGCCAGTCGGTAAAGCATTTAGAAACATCACTTAACTGCGCGTACTCACGCGAGAGTGCGCGAAAACGTTCCTGGTCCGCAATGGTCCCGGCATCCCCGAGCAGCGCCTGGACTTCTTCATGGCGCTCGTGCAGAGCTTCCAGTTTAGCGACGATAGAAGGCTTCATAGGCGTAAGTGCACCTTGTCTTAGAAAATGGGTATAGGGCGCTATTCCAGCCCGAGGCTGTTGCGCAGAATAGTCAGGCGTTCATCATCCCCGTCACGGGCAGCCTGTTGAAGAGATTTGGTTGGTGCATGGATCAGGCGGTTGGTCAGTTTCCACGCCAGATCCTGCATAATGGCCTGTGCGTCGCCGCCCTGTTCAAGGGCCGCTAACGCTTTGGCAGTCAGGTCATCACGCACCTGCTCCGCCTGCCCGCGATACTCGCGGATGGTCTCGCTGACGCTTTGCGCGCGCAGCCAGGCCATAAACTCGCTGGTTTCCTGCTCAACAATAGTTTCCGCCTGTACCGCCGCCGATTTACGCTGAGCGAGGTTGTGCGAAATGATGCTTTGCAGGTCGTCAACGCTGTAAAGATAGGCGTTCGCCAGTTTACCGACTTCCGGTTCAACATCACGCGGGACGGCGATATCCACCAGCAGCATCGGCTGATTTCGACGCGACTTCAGCGCGCGCTCCACCATCCCTTTACCGATGATTGGCAGGGGGCTGGCGGTAGAACTGATAATAATGTCCGCCTCTTTCAGACGTTCATCGATGTCGCTCAGCGCAACCACTTCTGCGCCCACCTCATCCGCCAGAACCTGCGCACGTTCGCGGGTGCGGTTCGCGATAATCATCTTTTTCACTTTATGCTCGCGCAGATGGCGCGCCACAAGTTCGATGGTTTCGCCCGCGCCCACCAGCATCACGGTGACGGTGGAAAGGGACTCAAAGATTTGACGTGCAAGGGTGCAGGCTGCGAAAGCAACAGAAACCGCACTGGCACCAATGTCGGTTTCGGTTCGCACACGCTTCGCCACGGAGAACGACTTCTGGAACATACGCTCCAGTTCACTGGACTTCAAATGCCCTTTTTGCGAATCCGCAAAGGCTTTTTTCACCTGACCGAGAATCTGCGGCTCGCCCAGCACCAGTGAATCCAGACCGCTGGCGACGCGCATCAGATGGCTGACCGCATCATTGTCCTGATGCCAGTACAGGCTGTTACGCAGCTCGTCTTCGTTGAGATTGTGGTAGTCACATAACCAGCGGATCAGCGCTTCATGCAGGTTATCCTGCTCTTCCACGCTTAAATACAGCTCGGTACGGTTGCACGTCGAGAGCACCACGCCCCCTTGCACCATCGGTTGGGCAAGCAGGCTGTCCAGCGCCAGGTCAAGCGTATCCGGCGAAAACGTAACGCGTTCTCGCAGCGAAACCGGGGCCGTTTTGTGGTTAATACCGAGTGCTAATAGGGTCATGTTGAGCGGGAGTAGTACCAGCGTTAATAAGGTTAGCAGGACGCATCATACAGGATGCGCGAGATCAATAAAAGAGACCGCCTCCTTTCGGAGTAATAGCTTACGCATTGCTTTGAGATAATTTGAACGTAGACGGTGGGACTGCGGGACGCTAGCATTAACAGTTATAACTGCAACGTATCTCAAGGATTTGTCCTCATTATGACCCGACTGATTCGCCTGCTGCCTCTGGCGGCACTGGTTCTGACCGCATGTACTGTCACCCAACCAAAAGGCCCGGGCAAAAGCCCTGATTCACCGCAGTGGCGTCAGCACCAGCAGGACGTCCGCAATTTGAGCCAGTATCAGACCCGCGGCGCCTTCGCCTATCTCTCTGATGAACAAAAAGTGTATGCGCGTTTCTTCTGGCAGCAAACCGGGCAGGACAACTATCGCCTGCTGCTGCTGAACCCGCTCGGCAGCACCGAACTGGAGCTTATCGCTAAACCGGGCGAAGCGCAGATCACCGACAATAAAGGCCAGCACTACACCGCGACCGATGCCGAAGAGATGATTGGCAAGCTGACCGGGATGCCGATCCCGCTGAACAGCCTGCGCCAGTGGATCCTCGGCCTGCCGGGTGACGCCACCGACTACACCCTGGACGATCAATACCGTCTGAGCCAGGTCAACTACACCCAGAATGGCAAAACCTGGAAAGTGGTATACAACGACTATGACAGCAAGAGTAAACCATCGCTGCCATCGAATATGGAGCTGACACAGGGCAGCCAGCGCATCAAGCTCAAAATGGATAACTGGATCGTTAAATGATGACCCACTGGCCTTCTCCGGCAAAACTGAACCTGTTTTTATATATCACCGGTCAGCGTGCTGACGGCTACCATACCCTGCAAACGCTGTTTCAGTTTATTGACTATGGCGACACGATCGCCATTGAGCCGCGTCAGGACGGGCAGATTTGCCTCCTGACACCGGTCGAAGGCGTGGCGCATGAAGACAACCTGATCGTGCGTGCCGCGCGCCTGCTGATGAAAGCGGCGGCGGAGTCGGGGCTGCTGCCCGCGGGAAGCGGTGCGGACATCAGTATAGAGAAGCGCCTGCCGATGGGCGGCGGTCTTGGGGGGGGGTCTTCCAACGCGGCGACGATTCTGGTTGCACTGAACCATCTCTGGGGCTGCGGGCTCTCGACGGACGAACTGGCGACCTTAGGCTTAACGCTGGGCGCGGATGTGCCGGTATTTGTTCGTGGTCATGCGGCCTTTGCCGAAGGCGTAGGCGAGATTTTGTCTCCGGCCGAACCGCCAGAGAAATGGTACCTGGTTGCCCACCCCGGCGTCAGCATCCCAACGCCGCGCATCTTTAACGATCCTGACCTGAAAAGAAATACCCCGGTACGGTCAATAGAAACGTTATTAAATTGTGAATTCAGCAACGATTGCGAGGATATCGCAAGAAAACGTTTTCGCGAGGTTGATGCGGTGCTTTCCTGGCTGTTAGAATACGCGCCGTCGCGCCTGACTGGTACAGGGGCCTGTGTCTTTGCTGAATTTGACACCGAATCCACCGCTCGTCAGGTGCTTGAGCAAGCGCCGGATTGGCTGCATGGTTTTGTAGCGCGTGGGATGAACATCTCCCCTCTACAGCAGGCCATTCTGGCGCAGACTGAGTTTCGGTGACAACGTCACCCTGTTCCAGACGTTGCATCGCGCTCTTTAATACACCGCCTGGATAGCCTTCGCCTGGCCCGCACAGTTTGCGGCGAACGCTATCCACCACTGGACGCATGCCTGAGGTTCTTCTCGTGCCTGATATGAAGCTTTTTGCTGGTAACGCCACCCCGGAACTAGCACAACGTATTGCCAACCGCCTGTACACTTCCCTCGGCGACGCCGCTGTAGGTCGCTTTAGCGACGGCGAAGTCAGCGTACAAATTAACGAAAATGTACGCGGTGGTGATATTTTCATCATCCAGTCCACCTGTGCTCCAACGAATGACAACCTGATGGAACTGGTTGTTATGGTCGACGCGCTGCGTCGCGCTTCCGCAGGCCGTATCACTGCTGTAATCCCTTACTTCGGCTATGCCCGTCAGGACCGTCGCGTCCGTTCCGCGCGTGTGCCAATTACCGCTAAAGTCGTTGCTGATTTCCTCTCCAGCGTCGGCGTTGACCGCGTACTGACCGTTGACCTGCACGCAGAGCAGATCCAGGGCTTCTTCGACGTCCCGGTTGATAACGTATTCGGCAGCCCAATCCTGCTGGAAGACATGCTGCAGCTGAACCTGGACAACCCGATCGTGGTTTCTCCGGACATCGGCGGCGTGGTACGTGCCCGTGCTATCGCTAAGCTGCTGAACGATACCGACATGGCGATCATCGACAAACGTCGTCCACGCGCTAACGTTTCTCAGGTGATGCACATCATCGGTGACGTTGCCGGCCGCGACTGCGTGCTGGTTGACGATATGATCGATACCGGTGGCACGCTGTGTAAAGCCGCTGAAGCGCTGAAAGAACGTGGTGCGAAACGCGTATTTGCTTACGCAACTCACCCGATCTTCTCCGGTAATGCGGTAAACAACCTGCGTAACTCCGTCATTGACGAAGTTGTGGTATGCGATACCATTCCACTGAGCGACGAGATCAAGGCACTGCCAAACGTGCGTACCTTGACCCTGTCCGGGATGCTGGCCGAAGCGATTCGTCGTATCAGCAACGAAGAATCCATCTCTGCAATGTTCGAACACTAATCGAACACGGCCGAAAAACCCGCTGCGGCGGGTTTTTTTGTCTTTAGGTTTTATTTGTATGATTAATGCCTCCTTCACCTGCCATTCATATGACAGATGATGCGCACTCGGATGATAGATAATTGTGAAAAACGTAGCCTCCTCACATTTTCTGCCCTTTCGCGCCCTCATCGACGCTTGCTGGAAAGAGAAGTACACCTCGTCACGTTTTGTCCGTGACCTGATTGCCGGGATCACCGTCGGCATTATCGCCATACCGCTGGCGATGGCGCTGGCGATTGGTAGCGGCGTTGCACCACAGTACGGCCTCTACACCTCGGCCGTTGCCGGGATTGTCATCGCCCTGACCGGTGGTTCACGCTTCAGCGTCTCCGGCCCGACCGCCGCTTTTGTGGTGATCCTCTACCCGGTTTCGCAACAGTTTGGTCTTGCAGGCCTGCTGGTTGCCACCCTGATGTCAGGCCTGTTTTTGATTCTCTTTGGCCTGGCCCGCTTTGGCCGCCTGATTGAGTACATTCCCCTTTCCGTCACGCTCGGGTTCACCTCAGGGATCGGGATCACCATCGGAACCATGCAGATCAAAGATTTTCTCGGTCTGCAGATGCCTCACGTACCGGAACATTATCTGCAAAAAGTAGGCGCGCTGTTTATGGCACTGCCTACGGCCAACCTGGGCGACGCTGCCATCGGGATTGTGACGCTGGGTACGCTGATCGTCTGGCCTCGTTTAGGGATTCGTCTGCCGGGTCACCTTCCCGCGCTGCTGCTGGGTTGCGCAGTAATGGCTATCGTCAATATGTTCGGTGGTCATGTCGCGACGATCGGCTCGCAGTTCCACTATGTGCTGGCGGACGGTTCTCAGGGTAGCGGCATTCCGCAACTGTTACCGCAACTGGTACTGCCGTGGGACATGCCTGGCTCCAGCTTTACCTTAAGCTGGGATTCCCTGCGCGCCTTGCTTCCCGCCGCATTCTCGATGGCAATGCTGGGGGCCATTGAATCGCTGCTCTGCGCCGTCGTGCTCGACGGCATGACCGGCACCAAACATAAAGCCAACAGCGAACTGGTCGGTCAGGGGTTAGGCAATCTCATCGCCCCGTTCTTTGGCGGTATTACCGCAACGGCAGCCATCGCCCGTTCAGCGGCGAACGTGCGCGCGGGAGCAACCTCCCCCGTTTCGGCGGTTATCCACTCCGTGCTGGTGATCCTCGCTCTGCTGATCCTTGCCCCGCTGCTCTCCTGGCTGCCGCTTTCCGCTATGGCCGCGCTGCTGCTGATGGTGGCCTGGAACATGAGTGAGGCGCATAAGGTGGTCAACCTGCTGCGTCGTGCACCAAAAGACGACATCATCGTAATGTTGATCTGCATGTCGCTGACCGTGCTGTTCGATATGGTTATCGCTATCAGCGTCGGGATCGTGCTGGCGTCCCTGCTGTTTATGCGCCGCATCGCGCAGATGACGCGCCTTTCCCCGGTTAACGTGGAGGTACCTGACGATGTGCTGGTGCTGCGGGTGATTGGCCCGCTGTTCTTCGCGGCTGCGGAAGGTCTGTTCAGCGATCTGGAGTCCCGCATCGCGGGGAAACGAGTCGTGGTACTGAAATGGGATGCCGTACCGGTGCTGGATGCCGGCGGCCTCGATGCCTTCCAGCGCTTTGTTGCACGTCTGCCGGAAGGCTGCGAGCTGCGGGTGAGTAACCTGGAATTCCAGCCGCTGCGTACCATGGCGCGCGCGGGCGTCCAGCCGATCCCTGGCCGACTCTCCTTTTACCCTAACCGGGAAGCTGCGTTAGCGGATCTGTGAGTCACCTGATGCAGAGAAACGTCTCTGCATCATCACCCCGATGGCCTGCTGGAGCCATGCCAGCACGGCAGGCGACATCCATGTTCCTTTCATCAGCTGCGGCTCCTGCTGCATGGCCGCGCGAAACTTTTGCTGGGTTTCCGGGTTTGTTCCCGCATACGACTGGAATAACGCCAGCCAGTTTTCAGCCAGCTTTTGCGCCTCCTCACAGGCAGGATCGATACTTTTCCGCTGCGCCTGATGCAGTTTCGCCACCAGCGGCGGCCACTCCATCATGCGGTCAAAATAGTGTGCCCTGGTAAAGGCCATCTCTTCAGCGGTGAGATACTTCTCCCATATGTTGAGCTTAGATTCAGCAAACGCCCGGGTAATGTAATCCGTCATCTCCGGCGTGATGCCAGTCTGCGCCTGCATTTGCGGCTCAACGCTGTGCATTTCGTTCAGCCGGGTAAGAAACTCCGGCTTGCCCGCCGTGTCCTGCTCCAGGCGTTCCATCCAGCGCGTCGCCAGCTCCATGGCTCGCGCATCCGTAACGGGGATATGTTGCTCCAGAAGTATGTTGGCCTCTGTAACCAGCCCTGACCAGATAGCCGTCAGTGCCTCCTTCTGCACCGCAAACGGCAGCTGCTGTAACTCTTCTTTGCTAAACCAGCGATCGTACATATTCATTAACTCCAGCGTCTGTAGCCAGGATTCCAGATCCGGCGTCGCATCGTCGCGAAGCCCGGTGCGCAGTTCCACCAGCCGGTCGCGCAGCGTATGTATGCTGCAAAGCTGTTTATCCAACAGCGTGATTTGCGCATCGAGTAACTCGGTTAACGACAGCGACGCCTGTTCCAGAAAATCCCTGATTTCAGCAAGTTCCAGCCCCGCTTTTGCCAGCGTCTGGATCATGTGCAGACGCTGGACATCTGCCAGGTTGTAAAGCCGGTAACCTGCCGCACTTCTGGCAGAAGGCAGCAACAACCCTGTTTGCTCATAGTGATGCAATGTCCGCACGGTGATCCCGGCCCGTTTCGCAAGCTCACCCACCTGAATCAACATAATTGCTCCTTTTTACTTTGCCAGTGCACACACTCTGGAGCCTTACGTTACGTGAGGGTCAATACTACATGCAAAAAAAAACGACTCCCTCGGGAGTCGTTCGGTGTTCTTTATCAGGTACTAGCTGTGCTTGTGCTGATCCCTACGACAACGTTTATCATAATGGCGCACCCACCAGTATTTATCGCAGACTTCCTCATGTCCGCTCACGCGCGCCCCGGCAAGCCACAATACTGCACCGAGGAAAATGCTCAGTACCGCGCCATGCGCGAAGTATTGCGGGAGATCAAGCTGCGGCAATTGGTTTAAAATTGAATAACCCACGCCGACAACCATCACAAACAGCCCCAACCCCATCAGCACGTTACCGAGTAACGAAGCGTTTTTGCGTTTCATGTGTCACCTCCGGAACTTTGGGTTGTCAGGGGAAAAGCCCCTAATCCTTGTGTGTAAAGTATAGACAGCGCCTCTTTTATGAGTTGCGTGAATGATCACATTTACGGATAACTCCCAAACAAAAGTTTACAAATAAGGCGTTGAACAGCTTGAAATTCTAATTGTTCAGATGAGTAATTATTCGACTTTCGCCGTGACGATTGCAGAATTTTGTCAAGCGGCGCGCCAGACAGTAAACTACGCGCCAGATCTGGAACCCATTAGGAATTGAATCGTGACGATTAAACTGATTGTCGGCCTCGCCAACCCGGGCGCAGAATATGCGGCCACTCGCCACAATGCCGGGGCATGGTATGTTGATCTGCTGGCCGAGCGGTTGCGTGCTCCCCTGCGCGAAGAACCTAAATTCTTCGGCTATACCTCACGTATCAACCTTGCTGGCGCAGATGTGCGCCTGCTGGTACCCACCACCTTTATGAACCTGAGCGGTAAAGCCGTGGCGGCAATGGCAACGTTTTATCGCATCAATCCGGATGAAATTCTGGTGGCTCACGATGAACTGGACCTCCCACCCGGCGTGGCAAAATTCAAACTGGGCGGCGGGCACGGGGGCCATAACGGTCTGAAAGATATTATCAGTAAGCTGGGCAATAACCCGAATTTCCACCGTTTGCGCGTAGGAATCGGCCATCCGGGCGATAAAAACAAAGTTGTTGGTTTTGTGTTAGGTAAGCCCCCGGTTTCTGAGCAGAAACTGATTGACGAGGCGGTAGACGAAGCGGTGCGCTGCACTGAAATCTGGCTGAAGGATGGCTTAACCAAAGCGACAAACCGCCTGCACGCTTTCAAAGCGCAATAATCCGCCCGATACGGCTTTTTTACCGCGCGTGATGCGGGTTACGTGTATAATAGGCAGAGTAATTTACTTTTCATCAATCGGTTATCGTTAACGGATTGATTATCAAGATATTAAGGTGATTTAGAAATGGGATTCAAATGCGGTATCGTCGGTCTGCCAAACGTGGGCAAATCCACCCTGTTTAACGCGCTTACCAAAGCGGGTATCGAAGCGGCGAACTTCCCGTTCTGTACCATCGAACCGAACACCGGGGTTGTGCCAATGCCCGACCCGCGTCTGGACCAGCTCGCGGAGATCGTGAAGCCACAGCGCATTCTGCCGACCACCATGGAGTTCGTTGACATCGCGGGCCTGGTAAAAGGCGCCTCCAAAGGTGAAGGTCTGGGTAACCAGTTCCTGACCAACATTCGTGAAACCGAAGCGATCGGCCACGTTGTGCGCTGCTTCGAGAACGACAACATCATCCACGTCAACAACAAAGTGGATCCGGCTGACGACATCGACGTCATCAACACCGAGCTGGCGCTCTCTGACCTCGACACCTGCGAACGCGCGATTCACCGCGTGCAGAAGAAAGCCAAAGGCGGCGATAAAGACGCGAAAGCGGAACTGGCTGCGCTGGAAAAATGTCTGCCACAGCTGGAAAACGCGGGCATGTTGCGCGCGCTGAAAAACCTGACGGAAGAAGACAAGGCGGCGATCAAATACCTGAGCTTCCTGACCCTGAAGCCAACCATGTATATCGCCAACGTTAACGAAGACGGTTTTGAGAACAACCCTTACCTGGACAAAGTGCGTGAGATCGCCGCGGCGGAAGGTTCTGTCGTTGTGGCGGTATGCGCTGCCGTTGAATCTGACATCGCCGAGCTGGACGACGCTGACCGTGAAGAGTTCATGGCCGAGCTGGGTCTGGAAGAGCCGGGCCTGAACCGCGTAATTCGCGCAGGCTATGAGCTGCTGAACCTGCAGACCTACTTCACCGCTGGCGTGAAAGAAGTGCGTGCGTGGACGATTCCTGTTGGTGCAACTGCGCCTCAGGCGGCCGGTAAGATCCACACCGACTTCGAGAAAGGCTTTATTCGTGCGCAGACTATCGCGTTTGAGGACTTCATCACCTACAAGGGTGAGCAAGGCGCGAAAGAAGCAGGCAAGATGCGTGCGGAAGGGAAAGATTACATTGTTAAAGATGGCGATGTGATGAACTTCCTGTTTAACGTCTGATTCG
>NZ_JTLF01000397.1:0-43885 GCF_000798855.1 Enterobacter sp. ZOR0014
GTTTTCTCCCTCTCCCTGTGGGAGAGGGCCGGGGTGAGGGCATCAGCGCGCACGTTTTCTCCACCACAGCAACCCCATCAGCACCACTCCCGGCAGCCAGACCCACAGCAACTCTGAAATGATCACCTGATGTCCGTACGGCGTGGTATAGCGCGACAGGGCAAACGGCGCGACTTTTATCACCTGCCACGGGGCAAAGAAGCGTTCATCTGACCACGGCCACAGCCAGCCGACCCCTTTTCCGCCGGTCGTCACGGAATCCAGCAGGCTGTGAGACAGCAGTGACACGGTCAGAAAAAGCCAGCAGCGCGTCAGAGGGGTTTTGAACCATCGTCGGCCAATCAGCACGCAAAGTATCGGCACCACAAAGGCAAACAGCAGGGAATGGGTAAAGCCGCGATGGCCGAAAACATTGCCGTAAGCGAAGCCGAACTTAAACGCCAGCACGTCGGCGTCCGGCAGCATGGCGAGGACAATTCCGGCAAATAACAGGCGGGGAGCGATGACTTTACTTCCCAGGCCTAAGCCCAGGCAAAGGGGAACAGCTGCGTGAGTGATAACGGTAGGCATTGCATTTATCCATGGCAAATCATGGAAATATAGCAGGGTAATGGCGGAAAATACGCTGAGCTATATTCTGATTTTACGCCGACTCGCGTGCGATAAGCTGCCCGGAGAGGGTGATGCGTTGCGTTTGCAGATCTGGCTCTTTCAGCTTACGGATAATCAGCCCTGCCGCCTGACGCCCGGTTTCATCGCTCGCTGAGGAGACATAGGTCAACGACGGTGAGGTAAGGTTAACGTGAAGCATATCTTCAAAACTGACCAGTGCGACCTGCTGCGTCAGGAACACATCTTTACCCACCGTACGCCCCACCTGGTGAATGCCTGAGATGGAGCCGAGCATGGCATCCGGGGAGTGGCAGAGCAGGGCGGTGATGGTGTTGTTCTTCTCAAGCAACTGGCGCGTTACCATCGCCGCCGCCTGGGTATCATCGGGGCAGGCGGGAGAATATTCGTCACGCCAGACCAGCCCGCTTTGCGTCATGGCACTGCGAAAACCGAGCAGACGTTGCTCGCGGAGAAGACAGCCGTCGCGCCCGCCAATGTAGGCAATATTGCGATGTCCGCGCTCGATAAGATAGCGCGCGGCCAGGTTCGCGGCCTGGCGGTTATCGCGCATGACCAGGTTACATTTTTCATCCAGCAACGACTGGGAAACGACCACCAACGGCAGCGGGCAGTGGCGAATGTGTTCCGGCAGCGTTGCGGTGCGGGTGTCGGACGCCAGATAGATGACACCCGCCACGCCCTGCTGCTTAAACGAGAGCAGGGTGCGTTCAAGATGCTCACGGTCATTCAGTGGCTGACCGAGAAACACCATATAGCCTTGCTTCTCCAGCTCCTGAACAATGCTCGCCATCACCTTGATGGAAAAGCTGTCGCTGAAGTCCCGCAGGATCAGGCCAATTAAATTAGAGGTGTTGGCGCGAAGGTTGGCAGCGGCGACGTTATGAACATAGCCCAGCGTCGTGATGGCGGCGTTGACCTTCCCGATCGTTGCCTCTGAGATTTTCCCTTTCTGGCGCAGCACCAGTGAAACGGTCGAGACCGAGACGCCCGCGTGCTTTGCGACATCAATAATGCTGACTTTCTTCAAAACCGCTCCCTGAAATTAACCGATTATCAGCCAGATAAAGTAATGCGTCCCCCAGCGTACAGGAGACGCATCACGCCGGCATCTTATTATTTGCCAATCATGGTGGACATGGTCTGGGCGATAAACTGTGCTCTGGCACCGAAAATCACCTGAATACCGTTGTCGCCAACGAAGACCACGCCGCGGGCGCCGAGTCCGTTCAGGCCGTCTTTATCCACTGCCTCGCTTTTCGCCACTTCCAGACGCAGGCGGGTAATGCAGGAGCCAACGGAATAAATATTCTGCGCGCCGCCCAGCAGGCTGATAATCTCTGTGGCAAGTTCGGAATCGGACTTGTCATTTGCATTGGCAGTGACATCGGTACGACCCGGGGTTTTGACGTCGAAGCGACGGATCACGAAGCGGAACGTAAAGTAGTAAATCAGCCCCATTGGAATGCCGATGATAATGGCATTCAGGAAGTTGGTCTTGTAACCGTTAAAGGACGGCAGGATCCCAAACGACAGGTAGTCGATAAAGCCCGCCGAGAACGATTTGGCAATATGCGCATGCAACAGGTACATGGTCATGTAGGCCAGGCCCGCCATGATGGCATTAAAGACGTAGAGAATCGGCGCCACGAAGATAAAGGTAAACTCTACCGGTTCGGTGATCCCCGTCAGGAAGCAGGTGAGCGCTGCCGAGAACAGAATACCGGCCGCAATCTTTTTGTTTTTCGTGTGGGCTTCGTGATACATCGCCAGGCACGCCGCAGGCAGCGCGAACAGCATCAGCGGGAATTCACCCTGCATGAATTTACCGGCGTTCTGGTAGGTGTCGCTGCTGAAGGATTTCACCCCTTCTTCCAGCATCTTGAACCAGATGGTCTGGTCGCCATGTATCACCTGGCCTGCCTGAGTTGTGTAATCCCCAAACGAATACCAGAACGACGGATACCAGATATGGTGCAGACCGAGGGGGATCAGCGCACGCTCCACCAGGCCGAAGATAAAGGTCGAGGCCGCCTGGTTATCGCCGTTAACAATCACCGAGAGTGCGTCGATACCGGCCTGAATATGCTGCCAGACGTACGGCAGCAACAGCCCCATCAGGAACGAGAGGAACGCGGTGGCGATCGCCACGAAGCGCTTACCGGAGAAGAAGCCAAGGAACTCCGGCAGCTGCATGGTGTGGAAGCGGTTAAAACACCAGGCCGCAAGGATACCGCAGATCAGGCCACCGAAGACGCCCATCTGCAGCGTTGGTATGCCGACCACCATGGCGTATTTCCCGCCCTGCGAGGCCATTTCCGGCGTGATGCTCAGCACGGTGCTGATGGTGATGTTGGTGACAAACACCGAGACCGCCGCAGAGAGCGCCGCAATACCGGACTCTGACGCCAGGCCCACGGCGGAGCCAATGGCGAACAGCATCGGCAGGTTGTCAAAAATCACCCCGCCCGCGTTCATCATCAGCGGCAGATGGAACTTGTCGCCGAAGGCCAGCAGCAGGCCCGCAGCGGGAAGCAGTGAAATTGGCAGCATTAAGGCGCGACCAATCATCGATAACTTAGACAGCGATTTAACAAACCCTGATATCAGACCCATGCTGATTTCCCCCGAGTAGCGCTTTTTTTGGGCGCTGTTATTGTAAGTAGAACGTTTTAGTAGAACGTTCTACTTATCGTGGAGAAAGCCTGAAAAACGCGCAACTGAATTCTCACCTTTCAACAGATGAAATAGTGATTATTTGAAGTTGATCGATAATTAACCGTGATGATTGTGGGGGGATGGTGAGAGAAATTGCCGGGTGCGGCTTCGCCTTACCCGGCCTACAAATGGAGACAGTACGTAGGCCCGGTAAGCGCAGCGCCACCGGGCATCAGACGGCTCAGGCCGTAACCGTCACGCTCTGTCCTTCAAAACTCACGGTCTGGCCCGCGACAATTTTGCAGCGCTTGCGGGTTTCCACCGCGCCGTCGACTTTTACCAGTCCATCGGCAATGGCGATTTTGGCCTGCGCACCGCTTTCGCTCCAGCCTTCCAGCTTCAGCAGATCGCACAGTTCTACGTGCGGGTGTTTACCTAATGAAAATGTCGCCATCTTACGCGTCCTCTACGTCGTGATACTCTTCGCATGCCTGCAACGTATTCTGAATCAGTGTTGCTACGGTCATTGGGCCTACGCCGCCCGGTACTGGCGTGATGTAAGAGGCGCGTGCCGCCGCATCTTCATATACTACGTCACCGACCACTTTGCCGTTTTCCAGACGGTTAATACCGACGTCCACGACAATTGCGCCTTCTTTGATCCACTCTCCAGGAATAAAGCCCGGCTTGCCAACCGCCACGATCAGCAGATCGGCGTTCTCGACGTGGTGTCGCAGGTTTTTGGTGAAGCGGTGGGTCACGGTGGTCGTGCAGCCAGCCAGCAGCAGCTCCATGCTCATCGGGCGGCCCACGATGTTGGACGCACCGATGACAACGGCGTTAAGACCGTAAGTGTCGATGTTATAGCGCTCCAGCAGCGTCACGATACCACGCGGGGTACATGGGCGCAGACGCGGCGCGCGCTGGCACAGACGACCCACGTTGTACGGATGGAAACCGTCAACGTCTTTATCCGGAGCGATACGCTCCAGCACCTTCACGTTGTCGATGCCTGCTGGCAGCGGCAATTGAACCAGAATACCGTCGATCTCTTTATCGGCGTTCAGGGTGTCAATCAGTTCCAGCAGTTCCGCTTCGCTGGTGGTTTCAGGCAAATCGTAAGAGCGGGAGACGAACCCCACCTCTTCACACGCTTTGCGCTTGCTACCGACATAAATCTGCGATGCCGGGTTGCTACCAACCAGCACAACGGCGAGCCCGGGAGCGCGTTTTCCGGCAACTTTACGCGCCTTCACTTTTTCCGCGACCTCAGAGCGCACCTGCTGCGCAATCGTTTTACCGTCAATTATCTTTGCTGCCATCAGAGAGATGATTCCGTCTGTAACGTTTGAAAGGGGGGATTGCCTGTATTTTGTCAGAAGCGAGCGCCGCTGTCAGTCACCCTTTACGCGTTTTTATCAGCGAGACGCAAAAACCCTTCTTAGTGGGTGGTCAATTTCTTAGACAGTATTAGGATGTGACCTGGCGAAATGGCAGCGTTTTGACATATTTAAAAACCTATTCCTGCGCTACTTTGTCTCCTCCGAAATAAGCTTTCAATTAATCAATTGAACGTATTTCTTATTCCCGATTTTCGCGGGAAGGGTTATTTACATTTTAAAGGAATAGACATGAAACTCAGCAACATTGCTTCTACTGTTATTGCTACACTGGCCCTGGTCGCGGGTGCCGCTCATGCTGAAGATCCAGCCACGCCGGTAACCGTAAATGGCGGTACCGTGCATTTTAAAGGTGAACTGGTTAATGCTGCTTGTTCAGTAAATACTGATTCTTCCGAGCAGACCGTTAATCTCGGTCAGTATCGTACCGCGAAATTCACCAAAGTGGGCGACACCACCTCTAATATTCCATTCAACATTGAGCTGAATGACTGCGATCCGCTGGTCGCTAAAACCGCTGCGGTTGCCTTCACCGGTCAGATCGACCCAACCGACAAAACCCTGCTGGCCGTGACGTCCGGTAACAACGACAACACCGCAAAAGGCGTGGGTATCGAGATCCTCGACAGCAAATCCAGCGTGCTGACCCCAGACGGTGCGACCTTCTCTGCCGCTCAGACGCTGATTGAAGGGACTAACACCCTGAAATTCACCGCGCGTTATAAATCAACGGCTGCGACCACTGAGCCTGGCCAGGCGAACGCTGACGCCACCTTCGTAATGAAATACGAATAATTCCCTCGCACAAGGATGTTCAGGCCTCAGGGATGAGGCCGTCATACGCAAATGCCAGGAATGAAGGATGACAAGGACTGGAACACTACTGCTGTTAACCCTTGCGATGGCTGGCCCGGCATCGGCACATACCGTGGTGATCGACGGTGGCAAAGTGCATCTTCGCGGGGAGTTGGTAAACGGCGGCTGCGCCGTGGCACCCGACAGCCAGAATATGCGCATCGACATGGGGCAGTACCGAACCAATTCATTTTCCGGTGTGGGCAGTTTCTCAACGGTTAACGTGCCCTTCACCGTGCGACTGCTGGATTGCAGCGTGGATGTCTCGCGCACCGTAGGGATCCAGTTTCAGGGTGTTACACCAGAGGAAGATCCGCAGGTTTTTCTGGCGACATCGCGGCCAGGCGAAACACCTGTCAGTAGCGGCGTGGGGCTGGCGCTTTTTGATGAACAGCAGCGTCAGATTATCCCAAATGCGACGGCCGTTAGCTGGTTGCCGGTGAATACCAGCGAGCTCGCATTTCATTTTAGCGCCCGCTATCGCGCTATTTCCGAACACCTCGTGCCAGGCAATATTCAGTCGGATGTCTGGTTTACGTTGATTTATCCATAACACCTGCGAACACATTATTAAAGGTACGGTTTTGATGAATATGCTAATTAAACCAGGACTGATGTTATCGTTTATTTTAATGATGGTTTCTACTTGCGCGAATGCTTCCGGCGGTATTGCGCTGGGGGCCACACGCGTTATTTACCCGGCGGATGCGAAGCAAACGTCGCTGGCGATCACCAACAGCAATAAACAAGAACGCTATTTAATTAACGCGTGGATCGAAAATGCAAACGGGCAGAAGGAGAAAACCTTTGCCGTCACGCCGCCGCTGTTTGTTAGCGAGCCGGACAGTGAAAACACGCTGCGTATTATTTACGCCGGGCCAGCGCTGCCCGCCGATCGCGAGTCGCTCTTTTACATGAACGTGAAGGCGATCCCGTCAGTGAACAAAGCAAAAACAGAAAACAATAACGTGCTGCAGCTGGCAATCCTTTCGCGTATCAAACTGTTTGTACGCCCGAATAATCTGGCGATGCAGCCAGAAGAGGCACTCTCTCAACTGCGTTTTGAGCGCGTTGGTAACCATCTCAAGGTCAGCAATGCGTCTCCTTACTACATCACCCTGGTCAACCTGAAGCTGGGCGGTCAGACGCTGGAGAACCTGATGGTGGCACCGAAAAACTCGGCTCAGCAGGTGCTGCCAGCCGGTGCCAGCGGTACGCTCTCATGGCAGAGCGTGAACGACTACGGTGCCATTACACCGGCGCGTAGCGTCAACCTGTGAGTAGAGACAGGGCGATGAAAAACCATCAGGGACGTTACTGCCCGGTTGCGCTGGCGCTGATGGCCGCGCTCTGGCCCCAGGCTGGCTGGAGCGAAAGCTACTTCAACCCGGCCTTCTTGTCTGACGATACTGCCAGCGTGGCGGATTTGTCGCGTTTTGAACAAGGACACCAGCAGGCACCCGGCGTTTATCGCGTGGATATCTGGCGTAACGATGAGTTTATCGGCACTCAGGACGTGCGTTTTGAGCAGGCTGAGAATACGCCACCGGTGGCGGGCGGTCTGACCCCGTGCATTACGCGCGCGATGCTCGATCGCTTTGGCGTCAACGTTGCGGCGTTTCCCGAACTGGCTAACGTGCAGGGCGAAACCTGCGTTCCGTTGACCACGGCCATTCCCGGCAGCGAAACGGTATTTAACTTTGCCTCACAGCGTCTGAACGTCAGCCTGCCGCAGGTGGCGATGCAAAACAGTGCGCGCGGCTACATCCCGCCCGAACAGTGGGATGAAGGTATTCCCGCCGCCCTGGTGAACTACAGCTTCACGGGCAACCGGGGAAGCGAAGACGACAGCTACTATCTCAACCTGCAGAGCGGGCTGAACTATGGTGCCTGGCGTTTACGTAACAACGGCGCATGGCGTTACACCCAGAATAACGGGCAGCGGCACAGTGAGTGGGAGAATATTGGCACCTGGGCGCAGCGCACCGTTATCCCGCTCAAAAGCGAACTGGTGCTGGGCGACAGCAATACCGGGAATGATGTTTTCGACAGCGTCGGTTTTCGCGGCGGACGACTCTATTCGTCCGACAGCATGTACCCGGACAGCCTGCAGGGCTACGCCCCGACCGTGCGCGGTATTGCCAGGACGCCAGCCAAAGTTGTGGTGCGTCAAAACGGCTACGTTATCTATCAAAGCTACGTTCAGCCTGGTGCCTTTGCCATCACCGATCTTAACCCGACCTCCTCAAGCGGTGACCTGGAGGTGACGGTGGAAGAGAAAGACGGCAGCCAGCAGCGCTACACCGTGCCGTATTCCACCGTCCCGCTGCTGCAGCGAGAAGGGCGCTGGAAATACGATCTCGTGGCGGGGGACTATCGCAGCGGTAACAGCGACCAGGATACGCCGTTCTTCACCCAGGGCACCCTGGTGACCGGTCTTGCCAACGGCTTTACCCTGTATGGCGGTACGCAGCTGGCGTCACGCTATACCGCGCTGGCCGTCGGGGCCGGGAAAAACCTCGGTGACTGGGGCGCGGTATCGGTCGATATCACTCATGCCCGCAGCCAGCTCGCGGACGACAGCAAGCACGAAGGGCAGTCGCTGCGTTTTCTTTATGCCAAATCGCTCAACGGCTTCGGCACCAACTTCCAACTGCTGGGCTACCGCTACTCCACGAAAGGGTTTTACACCCTGGATGATGTCGCCTGGCGCTCAATGGAGGGCTATCAGTATGCCGATAATCAGGACGGTAACGATGTGCCTGACGTACAGAGTTATCACAACCTGACGTGGAACAAAAAAGGCCGCTTTCAGCTCAACGTCTCTCAGTCACTGGGGGATTACGGCTCGGTCTATATTTCCGGGAGTGAGCAAACCTACTGGGGGACGGACGAAACGAACCTCTGGTATCAGCTGGGTTACGCGGGGGGCGTGAAGGGGATCAACTATTCCGTCTCGTGGTCGTGGAACAAATCCGTCGGTATCGACGGGACTGACCGGATCGCGTCGTTCAACTTCTCCGTGCCGTTTAGCTTGTTTACCCGTCAGGGCTATCGCCGGGACAGCGCGATTGACCGCGCCTACGCCACGGCATCCGCCAGCCGAAACAGTGAGGGTGATACCAGCTGGCAAACCGGCGTCAGCGGCACGCTGCTGGAGGACCGCAACCTGAACTACAGCGTGACCCAGGGACACGCCAGCACCAACGGCTCAAGCGGAAGCGCCAGCGCCAACTGGCAGGCAACCTACGGCACGCTGGGGGTGGGCTACAACTATTCCCGCGATCAGCACGATTTCAACTGGCAGCTCTCCGGCGGGGTGGTCGGCCATGCTGATGGCGTGACCTTTAGCCAGCCGCTGGGCGACACCAACGTGCTGATCAAAGCCCCGGGGGCATCAGGCGTCAGCGTGGAAAACCAGACCGGCGTGAAGACCGACTGGCGCGGCTATGCGGTGATGCCGTATGCCACCGTCTATCGCTATAACCGCGTGGCGCTGGATACCAATACCATGAGCAACAACACCGATATCGAAAATAACGTGAGCAGCGTGGTGCCGACCAAAGGCGCACTGGTGCGCGCCAGCTTTGACACCCGTATTGGCGTGCGTGCCCTGCTGACCGTCACACGTGGTAACCAGCCCGTGCCGTTCGGCGCCGTGGTGCGTGAAACCCAGAGTGGCGTGACCAGCATGGTGGGGGATGACGGGCAAATTTACCTGAGTGGGCTGCCGCTCGAAGGCGAACTGCTGATCCAGTGGGGGAACGGGGCACAGTCCCAGTGCCGTGCGCCTTACAGCTTGCCTGAAAAGAGCCTGCAACAGGCAATCACACTTAAGGGGATCCGCTGTGATTAAAATCCACATTTTTGCTTTATCACTTCTGGCTTTACTGCCCGCGTCACACGCACTGGCGACCGTGTGCGTCAACGAAAATGGCGTGCCGACAGAGGTGTACTACGACCTGACGGATAAATTCAACAGCTCGAATAACCAGGTGGGTCAGATTGTGACCCTCAGCGAAAAATCGCAATGGGTGGGGGTGAATGCCGTCTGCCCGAAGGGCACGACCGGCAATACCACCAGACGCAGTTACGTCACCGATTACCCGATCACCGGGACCAGCGATCGCTACCAGTATCTGAAGCTTAACGACTATCTGGATGGGGCCATGAAAATCACGGACAGCTATGCTGGCGAGTTTTACCCCCCGCAAAACTATATCCAGATGGGGAGCCATCCGAACGTCTCAAAAAACAAACCGTTTGGCGTTAAGGATTCCAACCTGGTTTTCCGTCTTAAGGTGACCCGGCGTTTTATCAACATGGTGGTGATCCCGCGTGCCACGATGTTCCGTGTTTACGTGACTACGACCGCCTCTGACCCGTTAACCACGCCGGTCTATACCATCAGCTACAGCGGAACCATTCAGGTACCGCAAAGCTGCGCAATCAATGCCGGTAATGTGGTTGAGTTTGATTTCGGGGACATTGGCGCCTCCTTGTTCAGCAAAGCGGGCGCGGGTAACAAGCCGGAAGGGGTTTCATCGCAGAGTAAAACCATCGCGATTAAATGCACCAACGTCGAGGCGAATGCCATGCTGACGATGCGCGTTGAGGCTGAAAAGATCTCCAGTAATGCACTGGTATCGGATAACCCGGATGTGGGGTTCATCATTGCCAACGAGAGTGGTACGCCGTTAACGCCTAACAACCTGACGAGCAAAATTCCATTCCGTCTGGACGACAGCGCGCAGGCGCAGGTGGGGATCCGGGTCTGGCCAGTGAGCGTGACGGGCAATAAGCCCGCGGAAGGGCGCTTTACCTCGCGCGGGTATTTGCGTGTGGATTACGACTAAGGAGCCGATATGCGAAACGGGATCCGTTTTATCACCGTAGCGCTCTTTGCGCTTTGCACACAGGCTCAGGCGGAAACCGCGTTGGGCGAAATTAACATTCAGCTCTACGGCAATATCGTCGATTTTACCTGCGTAGCCGAGGGGAACGACAGTGACAAAACCGTCACGCTGGGCACCTGGCCCACGAAGCAGCTCAGCACTACCGGGAGCCGCACGCAGCCCATGCCTTTTACGCTGAAACTGACCGGCTGTCCGCCAGGGGCCGCGTCCATTACGTTTTCCGGTAAAGCTGACGGGAGCAACAACGGGTTGCTGGCACTGAACGACGCCAGCACGGCAAGCCGCGTCGCCGTCGAGATCAGGGATGCGGATAAATCGCGTCTGGATCTCCAGCAGGCCAGCCAGCCGGTCACGGTCGATGCGCAGGGGAATGCGACACTGTCATTTTATGCCAATTATATTGCTACTGCCGATAACCCTCAGCCCGGAAAGGCTGATGCTGATGCGACCTTCATGATTAATTATAATTAGCACTGACCGCACTCCCTGCAGCTCAGATAAACTGCAGGGAGTGAATTCAGGTTATAGCAGTTCGTGTGCTTTAGCGTAATCAATTAATTCCACGATGCTTTGCACCCCCAGCTTGGAATAAATATTGGATTTGTGCGCACTAATGGTCTTGTTGCTTAATAGCAATTGCTCCGCAATTTCCTTATTGGACAGCCCATTCGCCAGATAACGTAATACCGTAACCTCGCGATTCGATAACGGCATATCTGCCAGCTCTCCCTTTCCCGACCCCATATGGTTTATAAAATTCAGCGTCTCCGACGGGAAAAAAGAATAGCCCATCAGGATCATCTCTACGGCGTTGTAGATCTCACCCAAATCTTTTCGTTTACTGACAAAGCCGTTGGCCCCGGCGCGAATGGCACGTCCGGCGTAAAACAGTTCTGATTTAGATGATAAGAAAAGAACCTTAATCTCTTTATTTAAGTTTTTGATTCTCTTAAGTAAAGCAAAGGCATCTGTGCCCGTAAGTTCAATGTCAAGGATCACCAAATCGATAGGGTGATTGCGGATGCAGTCAAGAACTTCATGGCTATCGCCAGACTTAAGCTTGACGATGATATTCTTATTTTTCTGTAGCAGGACTTCTATCGACATTCTGACGATAGGATGTTCGTCCATAATGATAACGGATGCCGGTTTCATTTTTAATGCCTCAGATTGTTAAAAGCGTTATGTAGAGTTTTGTAAAACTCTCGAAATGCCGGAAGGATATAATGAGCAGATCCCTATACCGTAGTATTTCCCTGGAAAGAGCGAAAGCATCCCTGTTTACGTAATGAAAAGAACTCTGCCTCAGCGCGGTCGTCTCATTTGGCTGGTGTTGGCAAAAAGGTTTTTCTTATTCAATTTTGATACGCATCTTATTATACAGGGTAAGTTTTTTCCGAAAACCCTGTAAATTACGTTCCGCTTATTGGTTTGTATTATCTTCTGGATCTGAATGGCCTCCTTTTTAAATTTAGCGGAATTATCCTGGTATCCCATTTACCGCATCTTTTCATCTTTATGTAATAACAAAAAATAACAGATGTCTCTTTATGTTGCGAAAATGTTAATAAAATGGCGTCTCGATTTCAGGCAGGATCTTGAGAAGATGAGGCGAAAAAATGCCCTCTCAGGGCCTCAGACCTTCATCTGAAAGTCCTTAAGCGATATCAACGTCGCTCCATCATCGTACAGGAGAACGTGCTGCCAGCTTCGCTTCCCGCTCCTGGTGCGTAAAGGGAAGCTGCTTGTTTTTACATCATTATCATCTCGTTAACGCCTTCTGCATTCACTTAACGGATGGAGGAAAGTGCTGCAGTTGATTCAATCTGTGACATTTCACATGGTTCAAGGCCATAAATTAGGAATAGTTATAAAATCGACTTTATTGTTAATATTTAACATTAAATTAACATAATGGGTAAGTAAATTCTTAAAGCGCTTTAGGAAATAAGGGGTTAGGACGTAAGTTAAAACGAGCAGTCTGAGAGGTTATTAAGAAGGTGTAACAATTCCTGGCGATGGCTCAGCCCGAGCTTCATCAGGATGCAGCTGAGGCGGTAGATAATGCGGCTATAGGGACGATTCTGCAGAAGGGCAATCTGTCGCAACGTCTTGCCACGGGCAAGCTCCTGCAAAATGGGCCATTCGTTGCGCGAGAACCAGTCTCTATCGGAGCCCTGAAGGGGGCGGGGTTCCATCAGGCTGTGCTGAAGCCCTGCTGCGTTCATCTGACGTTCGAGCACATGAAAAGGACCTGCCGCTTTGCAGAAGAGACGCGCGTCATAATTATCAGCCCGGATCAGCAGCCACGGCGTCAGGAAGGGGGGATACAGGCTATGTCTTCTTAACTGATCCAGTTGATCAATCAGCCCCGTGGAACGGCTTTCAATATCCACTACCAGACGGGCCGAGGGCCATTGGCTCTGCGCACCCAGCGCATCGTCCAGCGACGTGAAGTCGCAACAGCTGCTTAGCGGAAACTGCCCATTGAGAAAACCGGAGCGCAAAAAATTGTCCTCCGTTACCAGGATGATAAACGGGGCATCGGTTTTTCGGGGCTGGTTGATGGACTGGCTCAAAAACTCGAGTCGGTCGAAAAAGGGGGGGGCAAAAGGTGAGTGCGTAAATCCCAGTGCATCACTTCCTGTACGCCGCCGCCGGTAACGGCGCACTGTCATTCGCATGGCCTCCCTCCTGGAAATGGCGTGTTAATCCTCCGGCCATGTCCAGGACGGCCAGTAATATCCCTGGCCGAGATCGGCACCTGCCTGCAGTGCCCAGATACGATCGCGTTCAGTCTCAATACCTTCGATGAGTACGCTTCCGGCCAGCTGAAAGCAAAGTGAAACCAGTTTCCTCAGTGCAGGTGTGGCGCGTAAACGCCAGAATGCGTTCTTATCGATTTTGATGCCGTTCAACGGTAATCGACAAAATAAAAACGGCTGAATGATAGTTTCGTCGATATCATCCAGCCAGATAGTGTGTCCCTGTTCCTGAAGTTGCCGCAGGTTGTTAACGACGCTCTGCTTCTGTGCGGCGGAGATCGCCAGAAAGAGAGGGAGGTCGACAATCTCAATATTCAGCGGCGCGGTTTTCATATTGATGAGCCGCACAAAAGGCGCAGGTGCTGTCAACACGGTTATCGGCAGATTAATAAAAAGATTATTGCCGTGCGGGGTATTTTTTAATGCGGCCAGCTGCGCTTCAAGCAGCGTCAAAGACGCGTCTACCGACTGATGGCGGAAGAAGTCCTCGCTATGCTCGGTGTCGGACAAGACGCTCAGGACCTCCACGCCGACCCGGCGCCGGGCGTTGAGGGCGACGATAGGCTCCAGTTTGATGCCGACGATGTCCTGAGAAATAGACTGTAATCGGGGGGGTGTATCGAACGGGTTTTGCGCTGTCACTCCATTGTCCTGTTGTCTGTCAGCCTCCAGGCGGCCGGGATACCTCGCTCTAGTGTGACGAGCTGACGTTCAGGAAAACAGCAGGCGTTACTTAAATGCAACTAAGCCTTTTCGCAGCGCTAAATTTTAAGGTGAAACAGCGAGAAATGTTGAGAAAATAGCCGTATTTACAATCGGCTAGCGGTAATTGCCTCTGCAAGCGGAAAAGGCATTGACTCACCTGCCATTGACCGTATAATTCTTCGCGTTTCACCGCCGCGAAGTTCACTCTTCTCAGTGCGCCCTTAGCTCAGTTGGATAGAGCAACGGCCTTCTAAGCCGTAGGTCGTAGGTTCGAATCCTACAGGGCGTGCCATTAAGTTTCAGATGTTAACGCCTCTTCCTCTTCTCACTATTCCCCTTAGATCTGCAACGAGCTCTATTATTTTCCCTTTTCAGATAAATAACCGCTTAATAAATAGAAGCCTAATTAAAATCCATTCGGGCTGGTCTTAATGTTTTCTTAATCTTTAATTAATCCATTTTTTAAATCTGGATTTTTATCACTTCACTCCCCGCAAAAAAGAAATTTTACACTTTTACGCTTAAACTGGATTGATACTAATTATCATTAGCGTTTTTGTATGCTTTAATCCTGTCCCACAACGCTATGCGTCATTATTCCCGTTGCTCTATTAAGGATATGTTCATGAATTCTCGCCTGCTGTCCTGCTTCTCGCTTGCCTTGTTGTCATCATCGCTTTTCCTTTCCACACAATCCGTTGCCGCTGATAACAGCGAAGGCATTGTGGTATACAACGCGCAGCATGAAAACCTGGTGAAGTCGTGGGTTGACGGTTTTACCAAAGAGACCGGCATTAAGGTCACGCTGCGTAACGGCGATGACAGCGAGCTGGGTAACCAGCTGGTTCAGGAAGGCAGCGCATCACCTGCAGACGTATTTCTGACGGAAAACTCGCCGTCCATGGTTCTGGTGGATAACGCCAACCTGTTTGCCCCGCTGGATGCAGACACCCTGAAGCAGGTACCGGCAGAGTACCGCCCGGCGCATGGCCGCTGGATCGGCATTGCCGCCCGCAGCACCGTATTCGTCTATAACCCGGCAAAACTGAGCGAAGAGCAGCTACCTAAGTCGCTGATGGACCTGGCCAAACCCGAGTGGAAAGGCCGCTGGGCTGCATCACCGTCAGGCGCGGATTTCCAGGCCATCGTGAGCGCAATGCTGGCGCTTAAAGGCGAAAAAGCCACGCTGGAATGGCTGAAGGCGATGAAAGCGAATTTCGTTGCCTATAAAGGCAACAGCACCGTGATGAAAGCCGTCAACGCCGGCCAGATTGATGGCGGGGTGATTTATCACTACTACCGTTTTGTCGATCAGTCCAAAACGGGTGAGAACAGCAAAAACACCAAACTCTACTACTTCAAACACCAGGATCCGGGCGCGTTCGTCAGCCTTTCCGGTGGTGGCGTTCTGGCGTCCAGCAAACACAAAGCGCAGGCCCAGGCGTTCATCAAATACATTACCGGTAAAGAGGGCCAGGAAAGCCTGCGCACCAACAATGCCTTTGAATATGCGGTGGGCGTGAACGCGGCCTCTAACCCGAAACTGGTCCCGCTGAACGATCTGGATGCACCGAAAGTTGAACCTTCAACGCTCAACAGTAAAAAAGTTATCGAGCTGATGACGCAAGCCGGTCTGCTGTGATCCTGAGAGTGAAGTGAAGGTCTTATGTCTGGTCTGAGTCTCGACCTCGGCAAAAACAGCGTGCGGGAGCCTGGCCGCAGGCGTCCTGCACTGCCGATGGTAGCGTTAGCTGTCCTTTTTTCTTTACTGGCACTTCTGCCCCTGGGTTTTATCATTGCCATAGGCGTTGAGACGGGCTGGGAAACGATTAGGGCGCTGCTATTTCGCCCACGTGTTGCTGAACTGCTCAGTAACACGCTGTGGCTGACGGCGCTGGCGGTACCGCTGTGTATCGTGACGGGCGTGGCGATTGCCTGGCTTACGGAGCGCACGCAGCTTGCCGGGCGAGGGATCTGGTCCGCACTGGCGGTCGCCCCACTGGCGATCCCCGCGTTTGTGCAAAGCTATGCCTGGGTGAGCGTGGTTCCCTCGATGCATGGCCTTTCCGCGGGCGTGTTCCTCTCCGTTTTAGCTTACTATCCGTTTATTTATATGCCGGTTGCGGCGGTGCTGCGTCGTCTTGACCCAACGCTGGAAGATGTGGCCGCCTCGCTCGGCACCCCGCCGTGGCGGGTCTTTTTCCGCGTGGTGCTGCCGCAGCTAAAACTGGCTATCTGCGGCGGCGCGCTGCTGGTGGCGCTGCACCTGCTGGCGGAATACGGTCTGTACGTGATGATCCGTTTTGATACCTTCACAACGGCCATCTATGACCAGTTTCAGTCCACCTTCAGCGGCCCGGCAGCGAACATGCTGGCGGGCGTATTGGCCTTATGCTGCCTGGCGATCTTAGTGCTGGAAGGCGTGACGCGCGGGAAAGCGCGCTATGCACGCATTGGCGCTGGCGCGGCACGTGAACAGAAACGCTGGCCGCTGAAGCCTGCGGCGGCTGCGCTGGGACAGCTGTTTTTCCTCGCGCTGGTCATGCTGGCGCTGGGCGTGCCGTTACTTGTCCTGTGCCGCTGGATTTGGCTCGGCGGCGTGCAAAACTGGATGAACGCCGATCTCTGGCACTCCCTGCGCCAGACGCTGATGCTCGGCGTGGGCGGAGCGCTCCTGACTACGGCCTGCGTGATCCCCATCGCGTGGCTTGGGATCCGCTACCCGCACCGTATTTTCCGGATGCTGGAAGGGTGCATCTACATCACCAGTTCGCTGCCGGGCATTGTCACCGCGCTGGCGCTGGTCACGGTCACTATTCATTACGCTCGCCCCATTTATCAGACGGAAATCACCCTGTTCCTGGCCTATCTGCTGATGTTTATGCCCCGCGCGCTCATTAACCTGCGGGCAGGGATTGCCCAGGCGCCGGTGGAGCTGGAAAACGTGGCGCGCAGCCTGGGCAGCACGCCTGCGAAAGCGCTCTGGAGCGTTACCCTGCGGCTGGCCGCACCGGGCGCTGCGGCAGGCGCCGCGCTGGTATTCCTTGGCGTCAGCAACGAATTGACCGCCACGCTGCTGCTCTCGCCGCTGGGAACCCGCACGCTCTCCACCGGATTCTGGGCGCTGACCAGTGAAATTGATTATGTGGCCGCCGCGCCCTACGCGATGCTGATGATCCTGATCTCACTCCCGCTGACCGCCATTCTCTATATGCAGTCGAAAAAAATTGCAGGGCTATGACATGCTTGAATTAACCACCATTTCAAAATCGTTTTCGGACGTGCAGGTGCTCGACAGCTTAAACCTGAGCGTTGCGCCGGGGAGCCGCACGGCGATTGTCGGCCCCTCCGGGTCGGGGAAAACCACGCTGCTGCGTATTCTCGCCGGGTTTGAGACGCCGGATACCGGCCGCATCGTCATGCAGGGAAAAACGCTGTTTGATGAAAATCATGTTGTTCCTGCTCACCTGCGCGGGATCGGTTTTGTGCCTCAGGAGGGCGCGCTGTTCCCCCATCTCAACGTGGCAGATAACATTGCCTGGGGGCTGGACGGTACCCGCCACGAGAAGCGCCAGCGCGTTGAGGTGCTGATGGAGATGGTCTCTCTCGACAGGCAGCTCGCGACGCACTGGCCCCATGAGATTTCCGGCGGACAGCAGCAGCGCGTGGCGCTTGCCCGTGCGCTGGCTCAGCGTCCTTCGCTGATGCTGCTGGATGAACCGTTCTCGGCGCTGGATACCGGTTTGCGCGCCATGACGCGTAAAGCAACGGCCGATCTGCTGGCGGAAGCGGGCGTGGCCTCAATTCTGGTCACCCACGATCAGAACGAAGCGTTGTCTTTTGCCACGCAGGTTGCCGTGATGCGTTCTGGCCGCTTCACGCAGGTGGGAACGCCTTATGACGTCTATACCCGTCCCGTTGACGAAGAGACGGCGCTGTTTCTTGGCGATGCCGTGATCCTGCCTGCTCAGCTCGCTGGCGGTTACGCCGTGTGTGCACTGGGCGAGGTGCCCACGGACAATCCGCATGCAACAGGAGAGGGCCGGGTAATGATGCGTCCTGAACAATTGCGCGTGACGGCATGTGCGCCTCATGAAAGCCCGGTCTCCATTCTTGATGTCGACTTCACCGGTCAGCTGTCTACGCTGACGCTGGGATTAGCCGGGCATGAACAGCCCGTTATCCTCAGGACCGTCAGTCAGCCGGGCTGGCACCCGGGCGCGGCGGTACGCATTGATGTGACGGGCACTGCGCGCGTTTTATAATCATAACCACCCCAAAACGGGGTGGTTGTTCCCCATCGTCCTCATTACCTCCCTTCATGAACGCGTGACGCTTGCCAATGCATAGATAATGCGTATAGTTCTCATTTGCATTGCAGTTAATACATTCTAAGGCCCGACAACGGGTCATTTTTTCGCGCACTTTCAAATGAGTTAACGATGGACAACACCAAAATACACAAAACGCTGCTGGCGCTCGCCATTGGGGCGGTGACACATTCCGTCCAGGCGGCGGATGATAAAAAAGAAGATACGCTTGTTGTGCAGGCTGCACCTGCCAGTGACTTTAAACCCGGCGGCGACCAGCTGGTCCCGGCCTTTCTTGACGGGCAAGTGGCGAACGGCGGGCGCATGGGGATGCTGGGCCAGCAGAACGCCATGGACGTGCCGTTTAACATCATCAGCTACACCTCGAAGCTGGTGGAAGATCAGCAGGCGAAAACCATCGCTGACGTGGTCGCCAACGATGCGGGCGTGCAGTACGTTCAGGGATACGGTAACAGCGCGGAGACCTACCGCATTCGTGGCCTGAAGTTTGACGGCGACGACATGACGTTTGGCGGGCTGTCCGGGGTACTGCCGCGTCAGGTGGTGGATGCGCAGATGGTTGACCGTATTGAGATCTTCAAAGGCGCCAACGCGCTGATGAACGGTGCGGCAAGCTCTGGCGTGGGCGGGATGATCAATCTTGAGCCGAAACATGCGGGCGATACCCCGCAGGCAAAAGTGGGCGTGGATTACACCTCAGATTCGCAGTTTGGCACCACGCTGGATGCAGGCCGTCGCTTTGGTGACAGCGACCAGTTCGGTGCGCGCGTGAACCTGGTCCACCGTGAAGGGGAAACCGGCGTACCGAACGACCGTCGCCGCACCACGCTGCTCTCTACCGGTCTCGATTACAACGGCGACAACGTCCGCACCTCGCTGGACCTGGGCTATCAGAAGAAAACCTTCCACGGCAGCCCGACCAGCGTCAACATCTCGGCGGTGGATTTCGTGCCTGAACCGCCGAAAAACGATCGTAACTTCTCGCAGAAGTGGGCCTACAGCAATATCGAAAACGAATTTGGGATGTGGCGCAGCGAATACGACATCACCGATAACTGGACCGCCTATACCGGCCTGGGCGCGCAGCACGCGCACGAAGAAGGGATCTACAGCGCGCCGAAGCTGCTGGACAAAAGCGGCAAAGCCACGGTCAGCCGTCTGGATACTAACCGCATTAGCGATTCCGTTAGCGGGATGGCGGGCATTCGCGGGAATTTCAATACCGGCTTTGTGTCGCACAAGGTGAACGTTGGGTACTCGGCGACGACCAAAAACGAAAAAATCGCGTGGAAAATGTCTGCGACGAAGGATAACCCGACCACCAACATCTACCACAACACCGGCGTTGATATGCCGGACAGCTCCAACTTCAATGGATCAGGTGGCAAATACAGCGATCCGCTAACCAGCGGGCGCACCCGTACTCAGGGCTGGCTGCTGAGCGATACGCTGGGCGTCCTGGACGACAAGCTGCTGTTCACCGCGGGGGCGCGTCATCAGAAAGTGGTCATCCGCGGGTATAACAAAATTACCGGTGCGGAAAACGACGCGGACGGATTCGACGGTAGCCGCTGGATGCCAACCTACGGCGTGGTTTATAAACCGTGGGAGCAGATTTCCCTTTACGCCAACCACACCGAAGCGCTGCAGCCGGGAAAAACCGCGCCGGACACCGCCACCAACTACGGCCAAAGTACCGGTATTGTTCACTCTAAACAGAATGAAGTCGGCTTGAAGGCAGACTTTGGACGCGTGGGCGGCTCTCTGGCGCTGTTTGAGATCAAAATGCCATCGGCGATCCTCGACGATGACAATCACTACGGCCTGGACGCTGAACAGCGTAACCGTGGCGTAGAGCTCAACGTTTTTGGCGAGCCCATGCTCGGGATGCGCCTGAACGCCAGCGCCACCTGGCTGCAGGCCGAGCTGACCAAAACCAAAAACGGCGTGAATCAAGGCAACGATGCGATTGGCGTGCCGAACTTCTATGCCGTGCTGGGGGCAGAGTACGACATCAAGCCAGTTGACGGCCTGACCGCCACCGCACGCGTGAACCACTCGGGCACGCAGTATGCCGATCTCGCGAACAGCAAAAAGCTGGACAGCTATACCACGCTGGATCTGGGCATGCGCTACCGCTTCGCGCTGAACCACAATGCAAACCAGATGACCGTGCGCGCAGGCATCGACAACGTGACCAATGAAAACTACTGGGCCAGCGTGGACGATTCCGGTACCTACATCACTCAGGGCGAACCGCGAACCTTTAAGGTCTCGGTGGGCTACGAGTTCTAAGCGTTCCACCTCGTTATCCGGGGCAGGGACGCCCCAATCCCGCCGTTATCCTGTTATAAAATTGTAACAAAAGCTTCTTACACTGTTCGCCAACTCCTTACCTCTTGGCCAATGACAGGAAGCCGCTATGGGCAGACCCCTCAAATCCGTTTTTAAAAAAGAACATCGCGACGACATCACTAACCGCAGCGCTAACCCGGTTTTCTCCGAGGTTGCAGAGGTTTTCCTCTCCCGCCGTCGTTTTCTCCAGATGGGCGCCGTGGCGGGGGCTGCCGTTTCCTTTCCCTTTTTGATCAAACCTGATAGCGCCATTGCCGCGGTATCGAAGCCGTCCGCGCTGGCAAAAGCGGTGTCGCTTGGGTTTACCAGTATTCCCGTTTCCACGGACGATACGGTGAGGGTGCCGGAAGGTTATATTGCCCGCCCGTTTTATCGCTGGGGTGACCCGACGGGCATCAAAGACCACATGCCGGCATTTAAGCCGGATGCCAGCAACACGACCGACGAACAGGCCGTGCAGGCGGGGATGCACCACGACGGTATGGCGTGGTTTAGCCTGCCGCAGGGGGAGCAAAACCCGGAACATGGTCTGCTGGCGCTGAACCATGAATACATCGACAACGGGATGCTGTTTACGGACGGTATGGCGAACTGGAACCTCGACAAAGCCCGCAAGGGGCAGAACGCGATGGGCGTGTCGGTGGTGGAAGTGAAAAAAGCGGGCAGCGACTGGGAGGTGGTTCGTCCGTCTTCTTATGCCCGCCGTATCACCGTCAATACGCCGATGCAGCTTACCGGTCCGGCACGGCATCAGGACTTAATGAAAACCGCCGCCGACCCGCAGGGGGAGCGCGTGCTGGGCACCATGCAAAACTGCGCCAACGGCCACACGCCGTGGGGCACCTACCTCACCTGCGAGGAGAACTGGTCGGATATTTTTGTCAAAAAAGCCGATCTCAACCCGCTGGAAAAACGCTACGGCATCAGCGACAGCGATGAGTCCTACCGCTGGAACGAGGTGGATGAGCGGTTTAGCGTCGATAAAACGCCTAACGAGCCTAACCGGTTCGGCTGGGTGGTAGAGATTGACCCCTACGACCCGACCTCCACTCCGCGCAAGCACACCGCACTTGGCCGCTTCAAGCACGAGGGGGCCGCCGTTACGCTCGCCGCCGATAATCGCGTGGTGGTCTATATGGGGGACGATCAGAAGTTTGAGTACATTTATAAATTCGTCTCTGACAAAAAATACGATCCTGCGAACCGTGAGGCCAATATGCAGCTGCTGACCTCGGGTACGCTGTATGTTGCCAGGTTCAATGAAGAAGGAAGCGGCGACTGGCTGCCGCTGATCTTCGGGCAGAATGGCCTGGATAAAAGCCACGGTTTTGAAAACCAGGGCGATCTGCTGATTAAAACCCGCCTGGCGGCTGACGTGGTGGGGGCGACGAAAATGGATCGCCCGGAGTGGATAGCCGTCGATCCGCATGCCAGCGGCAGCGTCTACTGTACGCTTACCAACAACAGCGATCGCGGTAAAGAGGGGAAAGCCCCGGTCGATGCCGCCAACCCGCGTGCTAATAACGTGTTTGGTCATATTATGCACTGGCACGAAGAGGGGGCCGATCCTGCCGCCGCACGCTTTAAATGGGATATTCTGGTCATGGGCGGGCGCACAGACAGCGACGATCCGAAGGCCAAAGGCTCTATGCAGGGCGCGGCATTCGGCAGCCCGGATGGTCTGTCGTTCGATCATCAGGGTGTTCTGTGGATCCAGACCGACGTCTCTTCCAGCACGATCAACAAAAAAGCGTATGAGGGGATGGGCAATAACCAGATGGTGGCCACCATTCCGGGCAGCAATGAGTTTCGTCGTTTCCTGACGGGCCCGCGTGGGTGTGAAATCACCGGTATTGCGTTTACGCCGGACAACCGGACGCTGTTTATCAATATTCAGCATCCGGGAGAGGGCGGGGATGATATTACCGACCCGGCCAATCCGCGTGCTGTCTCTAACTGGCCAGACGCCAGCCCGAACGGACGCCCGCGTTCGTCAACGGTGGTGATCGTCAAAGCGGACGGCGGGATCATCGGGTCGTGACGTTAATCCGCCGGGCGCATGCGCTGGCCCGGCGTTAAACTTGCTACCACCAGCATGAAGTGTTAAAACGTGCCCCTTCTAAAAAAGAGACAGGGGTAGGGCGTGAAAGACGCGTCATCCGCTTCAGGCCATGGTAGCGCTGAAGCCTCGTCGGATCAGAATCCGACGCTGCAACGTGGTTTGCAAAATCGACATATTCAGTTAATTGCCCTCGGCGGCGCGATTGGTACCGGGTTGTTTCTCGGCATCGGCCCCGCCATTCAAATGGCTGGTCCTGCGGTACTGCTGGGATACGGCATCGCCGGGATTATCGCCTTCCTGATCATGCGCCAGCTCGGCGAAATGGTCGTTGAAGAGCCGGTGTCAGGCTCCTTCGCACACTTTGCTTACAAATACTGGGGCCCGTTTGCAGGCTTCCTCTCCGGCTGGAACTACTGGGTGATGTTCGTGCTGGTGGGGATGGCCGAACTGACCGCCGCAGGCATCTACATGCAGTACTGGCTCCCGGATGTCCCGACGTGGATCTGGGCGGCGGCCTTTTTCATCATCATTAATGCCATTAACCTCGTCAATGTGCGCCTGTATGGCGAAACCGAGTTCTGGTTTGCGCTGATCAAGGTACTGGCGATTATCGGGATGATCGGCTTTGGCCTGTGGCTGCTGTTCTCCGGTCACGGCGGCGAGCGGGCAACCCTTGATAACCTCTGGCAGCACGGCGGCTTTCTGGCAACCGGCTGGAAAGGACTGGTTCTCTCTCTGGCGGTGATCATGTTCTCCTTCGGCGGGCTGGAGCTGATTGGTATTACCGCTGCCGAAGCGCGCGACCCGCATAAAAGTATCCCAAAAGCGGTCAACCAGGTGGTGTACCGTATTCTGCTGTTTTACATCGGCTCGCTGGTGGTTCTGCTGGCGCTCTATCCATGGGTGGAAGTGAAATCTGACAGCAGTCCGTTCGTGATGATTTTCCACGATCTGAACAGCAATGTGGTGGCGTCGGCGCTGAACTTCGTCATTCTGGTGGCGTCGCTTTCGGTCTATAACAGTGGCGTTTACTCCAACAGCCGTATGCTGTTTGGCCTTTCCGTACAGGGGAACGCGCCGAAGTTCCTGACCCGCGTCAGCCGTCGCGGTGTGCCGATTAATTCCTTGTTCCTTTCCGGCGCGATTACGTCATTAGTGGTGCTGATCAACTACCTGCTGCCGAAAGCGGCATTTGGCCTGCTGATGGTGCTGGTTGTCGCCACGCTGCTGCTGAACTGGATCATGATCTGCCTGGCGCACCTGCGCTTCCGTGCGGCGATGCGACGCAAGGGACGCGAGACGCAGTTTAAAGCGCTGCTCTACCCGGCAGGGAACTATATCTGTATCGCGTTCCTGGGGCTGATTCTGGTGCTGATGTGTACGATGGATGAGATGCGTCTCTCAGCGATGCTGCTGCCAGTGTGGGTGGTGTTCCTGTTTATTGCGTTTAAATTATCCCGTAAAAAGTAGCACGTTTTTCGCCCGGTGGCGCTTCGCTTACCGGGCCTACATGTCCGGGGCCATTATTATTTTGTAGGCCGGGTCAGGCGAAGCCGCCACCCGGCTTTGAATGTGCAATATCAAATCTGAAACGCTATTCGTTTCCCATTCGGTAACGTCACATCAATGCTCATTTCACCGCCGAGCGCACTGACATAGCGTTTGAGTGTTGAAAGCCGGGGATCGTTTCCCGGCTGTTCGATTTTTGCCACAGTTGGTTGTTTTACCCCCATTGCCGCGGCCAGTTCTGTCTGCGAAATATTGAGCTCTTCCCGCAGTTGGTTCAGGGCAACAATTCTGCGTATTACATCAACTTTAGCCGCAATACGCTCCTGACTTTCCGCGCTCTGTTGTGCCATGAGTTCTTTTAGCGTTGCCATATGGCCTCCTTATCCGCCAGATGTCTGCTGTACTCAACGTCAGCCAGCGTAATCATTTCGTTATAAAACCGTTTTTGATTGCAACCGGTTTTGTTTCCAGCACAGAGCACAATTGCCTTACGGTCAGGATCAAAAGCAAAAAAAGCTCTGATGGGATTTCCCGCATGTTGAATCCGTAATTCCTTCATGTTCGCATAGGCTGAAGCCTTCACGGTATCTACGTATGGCCGCCCAAGTGTTGGGCCAAACTCAGCAAGAATATGCATCATCGCTAGCACATCTTCTTTTAATGCTGTTGTTTGTTCGAAGTACCATTGATCAAATATGTCCGTTGTCTCGACATTCCACATCGTTTCTCCTTTAGCTTCCTCGCTATATTATTTTATAGCCTTTAGGCTATAGTGACAATCAGAACGCCTCGTTTTGTCATACATCGACCTTTATCGTGACCCCCCTCCCAATTCTGTTTCGATCCACAGGATCTTTATTTTGTAATCGATTACTTTTTATTTGCTGTCATTTGTAATCGATTACTTTTTCCGGGTGAGGCTTATCATGGTGTCAACTGAAAGTAGTGAAAAGGCGATAACACAGCACCGGCTGCTGGTGCCGCGTCTGTCGTTGATGATGTTTCTGCAGTTTTTCATCTGGGGTAGCTGGTCAGTCACGCTTGGCCTGGTGATGACCCGGCACAACATGTCTCTGTTAATTGGCGATGCGTTCTCCGCCGGGCCCATCGCCTCCATTCTCTCGCCGTTTGTGCTCGGCATGCTGGTGGATCGTTTCTTTGCCTCGCAGAAGGTGATGGCGGTGATGCACCTGGCGGGCGCGGCAATCCTCTGGTTCGTACCGGGGGCGCTGATTGCCGAAAACGGCGCGCTGCTGATTGGCCTGCTGTTTGGTTACACGCTCTGCTATATGCCAACGCTGGCGCTGACCAACAACATCGCATTTCACAGCCTGGCGAACGTGGATAAAACTTTCCCGGTGGTGCGCGTGTTCGGCACCATTGGCTGGATCGTGGCGGGAATTTTCATCGGCGTGACCGGCGTGGCGTCCAGCGTCACCATCTTCCAGGTGGCGGCAGCCAGCTCCCTGCTGCTCGCACTCTACAGCCTGACGCTGCCGCACACGCCAGCGCCAGCGAAAGGGCTACCGGTGCAGGTGCGCGATCTCTTTTGTGCCGATGCCTTTGCGCTACTCAAAACCCGCCATTTCTTTGTCTTCTCCGTCTGCGCGATGCTGATCTCCGTCCCGCTTGGCACCTATTACGCCTATACCGCCTCGTATCTGGCGGATGCCGGTATTGCAGACGTCAGCACCGCCATGTCCTTCGGGCAGATGTCAGAGATCTTCTTCATGCTGGTCATTCCGCTGCTGTTCCGCCGTCTGGGGGTGAAAGTCATGCTGCTGATCGGCATGCTGGCGTGGTTCGTGCGTTATGCCATGTTCGCGCTGGGCGTTAGCGAGGAAGGACGCATCCTGTTGTACCTGGGGATCCTGCTGCACGGCGTCTGCTACGATTTCTTCTTCGTCGTCGGCTTTATCTACACCGACCGCGTGGCGGGTGAAAAGGTGAAAGGACAGGCGCAAAGCATGATTGTCATGTTCACCTACGGCATCGGCATGCTGCTGGGCTCTCAGATTTCCGGCGCGCTTTATAACCGTCTGGTGGCCGGTCAGACCGTGCCGCAGGCATGGGTGACATTCTGGTGGATCCCGGCGGTGGCTGCCGCGGCGATCGCGCTGATTTTCCTTCTCACGTTCAGGTATGACGATGACAAGGCGTAATGTTCAGGAGGGGTTATGAGGACGATGAAAGGACCGGGCATTTTTCTGTCGCAATTTATTGGCGAGAAAGCGCCGTTCAACACGCTCGACGGACTGGCAGGCTGGGCGGCGGCGAAGGGTTACAAAGCGGTGCAGATCCCCTGCAATCATCCGCACATTTTTGATGTCGAAAAAGCGGCAGAGAGCCAGGCCTACTGCGATGACATTACCGGCAAGCTGGGCGCGCACGGGCTGGTCATCAGCGAGCTGTCGACCCATCTGGAGGGGCAGCTTGTGGCGGTAAACGAGGTCTACAGCGACGCGTTTGACCACTTCGCCCCCGCCGCCGTGCGCGGTAATGATACGGCTCGTCGGGCATGGGCAACGGAAAAGCTAAAGCAGGCGGCAGTCGCCTCGGCCAGACTCGGCCTGAAAGCGCACGCCACCTTCTCCGGCTCGCTGGCGTGGCCGTTTTTCTATCCATGGCCGCCGCATAACGAGCAGCGTTTTCAGGCGGCATTCGAGGAGTTGGCAAACCGCTGGCGACCGATTCTGGATACCTTTGACGAACAGGGCGTGGACGTCTGCTTTGAGTTGCATCCGGGCGAAGACTTGCACGACGGCGTGAGCTTTGAGCGTTTTCTGGCGCTTCTGGATAATCACCCGCGCTGCAATATCCTTTACGACCCGAGCCACATGCTGTTACAGCAGATGGATTACCTGACCTTCATCGACATTTACCACGCGCGCATCAAAGCCTTCCACGTCAAAGATGCCGAGTTCCGTCCTAATGGGCGCAGCGGCGTGTACGGTGGTTACCAGCCGTGGATCAACCGCGCCGGGCGCTTCCGTTCGCTCGGCGACGGACAGATCGACTTCAAAGGCATTTTCAGCAAGCTGACCCAGTACGATTATGACGGCTGGGCGGTGCTGGAGTGGGAGTGCTGCCTGAAAGACGGTGATACCGGCGCAAGTGAGGGAAGCGAGTTTATCCGCCGCCACATCATCCCGGTATCCGGGCGTGCGTTTGATGACTTCGCGGCAGGGGGCTGCCATGATTAATGTCGGGGTTGTCGGCAGCGGGTTTATCGGCCCGGCGCATATCGAAGCGCTGCGGCGTCTCGGGTTTGTGCAGGTGGTGGCGCTCTGCGACGGCACGCTTGCCAACGCGCAGGAAAAAGCACGCCAGCTTAACGTGCCCCACGCCTGCGCCAGCGTGGCGGAACTCCTCGCACTTCCTGACCTGCACGTGGTGCACAACTGCACGCCCAATCATCTGCATGCGGAGATTAACCGTCAGATCCTGCGCGCGGGAAAACATGTCTTTTCTGAAAAACCGCTCTGCATGACGTCGGACGAGGCGCGTGACCTGGTGGCGCGGGCGGAGCAGGCTGGCGTGGTGCACGGCGTGAGCTTTGTCTATCGCCAGTTTGCGATGGTGCGCCAGGCGGAAAGCATGATGCGCGCGGGTAGCCTCGGGCGGCTATTCGCCTCACACGGCAGTTATTTACAGGACTGGATGCTGCTGGAAACCGACTACAACTGGCGGGTGGATGCCGCGCTTGGCGGGGCTTCGCGCGCGGTGGCGGATATCGGCTCCCACTGGTGCGATACGGTGCAATTTGTGACCGGCAGGCGCATTACCGAGGTCATGGCCGATCTCTCCATCGTCTGGCCGACGCGTAAGGCCAGCATGGGCGGTCATCAGACTTTCTCCCACGATGAGGCGGCGGCGTATACCAACACACCGGTCAGTACCGAAGACTTTGGCTCAGTGCTGTTCCGCTTTGACGATGGCAGCAAAGGTTGCTTTAGCGTCTCGCAGGTGAGCGCCGGGCGTAAAAATCGCCTGACGTTTGAGATTAACGGCAGCGAGCAGTCAGTGGCGTGGGATCAGGAGGTGCCGCAACAGCTGTGGATCGGCCATCGCGCGCTGGCAAATCAGACGCTCACCGATGATCCAGGCCTGATGAACCCTGACGTGGCCAGCAGCGCACACTTCCCCGGCGGGCACATCGAAGGCTGGCCTGACGCCTTTAAAAATATGATGATGCAGTTCTACCGCGCCGTGCGGGCGGGAGCGATGCCGGAGGCGCCGCAGTTTGCGACCTTCCACGATGGCGCAAACGTGATGTATATCATTGATGCCATAGTGAAAAGCCATCAGCAGCAGCGTTGGGTACGCGTGGCGCAATGACGTGTTGCCCGGTTCGCCGGGCAACAAATTTATGGTAGCCTGCACAAAACGCTAACCGCAGGATGTGTCGTCGCTATGTCAATTCAGAAAATCGCTCAGCTGGCCGGGGTCTCCGTGGCAACGGTCTCCCGCGTGCTCAATAACAGCGACACCGTGAAGGCAAAAAACCGCGAGCGCGTCCTGCAGGCCATCAAAGAGAGCAACTACCAGCCTAATTTACTGGCCCGTCAGTTACGTACTGCCCGGAGCTATATGATCCTGGTGATGGTCTCAAACATTGCCAACCCGTTCTGCGCCGAAGTGGTGAAGGGCATTGAAGAAGAGGCGGAGATAAACGGCTATCGGATCCTGCTGTGTAACTCCGGGTCGGACATCGAACGTTCCCGTTCGGGCTTAAGCCTGCTGTCGGGCAAAATCGTCGACGGCATTATCACCATGGACGCTTTCTCAAAGCTGCCGGAACTGGCCGCGCTGATTGGCTCCGCACCGTGGGTGCAGTGTGCCGAATATGCCGATGCCGGCGCGGTTTCCTGCGTGGGGATTAACGACGTTGATGCGTCGCAGCATGCCGTCAGCCAGCTTGCCGACGGTGGACGCAAACGCATCGCGATGATCAACCACGACCTGAGCTATAAATATGCCCGTCTGCGCGAGCGCGGCTATAAGAGCGTGATCCACCTAAAAGATCTGGAGTATCAGGCGGTTGAATACGCCAGCGATCTCAGCTTCCGCGCCGGGATGGTGGCGATGCAAAATCTGTTGCAGGATAATCCACCGGATGCGGTGTTTGCCGTCTCTGATACGCTGGCGGCGGGCGCGCTGCGCGCCATTCAGCAGGCCGGGCTGCGGGTGCCGGAGGATATTGCTGTTGTGGGATTTGACGGTACCGAGCTGGCGGACATGATTTCGCTGACCACCATCGAACAGCCGTCGCGGGATATCGGGCGCAAGGCGGTCGACCTGCTCTTAAATAAAATCGACAACCCCGAGGCGCCCACGGAAAGAGTGATGATGGACTGGCGCTTTATTTCCCGCGCCAGTACCTGATTATTGCGCTATAACCCCTGCCAGGGAGCGAATATCGTTCCCGGTAGGTGACTGATGAATACGCAGACCAAACTCCTCCACCACCGCAAAAATATGATCGAAGATGTCAGCCTGAATCTCCTCATATTCTGCCCAGATCACCGTGTTGGTGAAAGCGTATATTTCAATCGGCAGGCCGTTGGCATCCGGTGCCAGCTGACGCACCATTAACGTCATATCTTTGCGAATGCGCGGGTGGTTACGCAGATATTCATTCAGGTAGGCGCGGAAGGTACCAATATTGGTCATTTTGCGCAGGTCTAATACCGATTCACCTTCGCCATTTTTCTGATTCCACAGGCTAATTTCCTCATGTCGCGCGGCCAGATAGGGCTTGAGCAGTTTCGCCTGAATCAGCTTCTGCTGCTCCTGCTCGTCCAGGAAGTGAATGCTGGTGGTATCGATATTCAGGCTGCGCTTAATGCGTCGGCCGCCGGAGGCCGACATGCCGCTCCAGTTGATAAAGGCGTCAGAGACCAGCGCCCACGTTGGGATCGTGGTGATGGTGTTATCGAAGTTGCGCACTTTAACGGTGGTCAGGCCGATGTCCGTAACCGTGCCGTTGGCACCGTATTTCGGCATCTCCAGCCAGTCGCCAAGCTTGAGCATGTCGTTGGCGGAAAGCTGGATCCCGGCGACCAGTCCCAGTATCGGGTCTTTAAAGACCAGCATCAGAACGGCGGCCATAGCACCCAGGCCGCTAATCAAAATGGCCGGTGACTGACCGATCAGCAGAGAGATAATTAAGATCCCCACCAGAATCGCGCTCACCAGCTTGATGCCCTGGAAGATCCCTTTCAGCGGCAGCTGTGAGGCGGTCGCCATTTTCTGCGACAGATTGAATATGACGTCCAGCAGCGAGAAGAAGGAGAGCAGGGCATACACCATCACCCACAGCTTCGCGCAGGTGGTGAGCATTTCTGCCGCTTCGCTCCCTTTTTGCAGCCAGAGAACGGCCTGAACGTTGACGATTATCCCCTGAAGGGTAAATGCCAGACGGTGAAATAATTTATTCTGGGTAATGATCTGCAACCATAAATGGCTGCTGGCCCGGGCGCGTTTCTCGAATGCGCGCAGCACGACTTTGTGCAGAATAAAATGAACGATGATGGCAGTAAGAAAAATAATACCAAAGATAATCACTAAAGAGGTGGTGTGATTAATTTCAATGCCTAACTCTTCAACCTGAGCAATTAATTCCTGCATAACGTCTCCTGTATTGATGCAGCCCCATAATGGCGGCTGCGGATCTATTATGCAAATACCTCAGGCTTATTTGCTGGCCTGGCAGACCTTCACGACGGGTAAACACAGCCGATGGCGGATGCGCAGCGTTGCCAGCGCCAGGATGACCATCAGGCCGGTTTCCACCGTCAGGAAAAGGTTAATCGCCTGGGCGTAATCCCCGTGATGATGTTGCAGCCCGTGCAGCAAAATCGCCCCGAAAATGGCCGGGCCAAGCCCCAGCGCGGCCTGCTGCAGGGTGCTTAAGATGGCGCTGGCGGCCCCTGCGTCATCAGGCTGAATATCGCGCATCCCGATGCGGTAGAAGCTGTTCACAATCAGCGCCTGACCGTAGCCTACCAGCCCGGTGGCTGGCGCCAGCGTCAGCGCCGTATTTTGCACTCCCCAGTAGCGGAACGTGGCGATCAGCGCCAGCAGGCCGATTATCTGGATTGCCAGGCCGGTGAGCAGAATCGTGCTGGTGCTGTAGCGCGCAATCAGCCGCGGCGCGAACCACGCGGAGATAAAATAGGTCACCCCGAGGGCGATAAAACTGTTCCCGGACTGCCACGGCGCCATCCCCAGACCGGTTTGCATGGTCAGCGCCATACAGAACATAAACCCGGACCAGACGCTGAAAAAGAGCAGCGCAATCACGATGCCAAAGCGAACGCTGCGGAGCTGAAGCAGACGCGGTGGGATCAGCGGATGGGCATTTCCACGCTCTTTTTTGCGCGCATTCTGTGCCATCAGCCAGGCCAGCGGAATAATGGCGAGAAGCATAACCTTTAGCGACCACGGCCAGTGCCACTGTGGGCCGAGCGCCATCGGGAACAGCAGACAGCAGAGCATGATGGCCAGCAAGACGGTCCCTGCCCAGTCGATGCGCGACGGCGTTTCACGGCGGGTTTCCGGCACGTAGCGACGGCTCAGCGCCAGCACCACCAGGCAGATGGGGACGTTAATAAAGAAGGCGTTACGCCAGCCCAGTCCGGCGATATCCGCCGATACCAGCCAGCCGCCGCCCATCTGGCCGACGATAAACGCAATCCCCCCAATGCCGCCGAACAGGCTAATCGCCTTCGCGTGGGCGGTGCCTTTTAACGTGACGTGCAGCGTGGCAAGAATTTGCGGCATGATCAAGGCGGCACCCGCCCCCTGAACAATACGCGCGGCCAGCAGTTGTTCAATGTTCCCCGCCATTCCGCACAGCAGCGAGGCCAGGCCAAAGATTGCCACACCCCACATAAACAGGCGACGGCGGCCAAGATTATCTCCCAGCTTGCTGCCGAGCGCGAGGCAGACGGCAAACGCCACGCCATAAAGCGCGACAATCAGCTCCAGCTCGGTGGCGGTTGCGTGCAGTGAATGGGTAATGGCGTCCAGCGCCACGTTAGTGATTGAGGTATCAATCATGGGTAGCATCTGGCCGGTTAACAGCAATATCAGGCCTGCGCGACCCGGTGAAACAACTGACGTATTCATGGTAACTCCATTGCGTCATTCATCAGATGGTCGTAGCATCAACCATCTGATAAACGGGTACCAGTTCTTGCTTATACTGGTACTGGCACTACCATGCAGGGGGATTTATGGCGTTGATGTCTGAACCCGTCGCCTCACTTCAGGATGACACGCGAAAACAGCTGGGCGCATTTTTACGCGCCCGGCGTGAAAGCCTCGATCCGCAGCGTCTCGGTTTGCCGCGCAGCGGACGCCGCCGCACGCCGGGTCTGCGCCGCGAAGAGGTGGCGATGCTCGCCGACGTGGGTGTGACCTGGTATACCTGGCTTGAGCAGGGCAGGGACGTCAATCCGTCCAGCGCGGTGATGGCAGCCATAGCGAAAGCCCTGCAGTGTACTCCGACCGAAGCCCGGCATCTTTTCGTGCTCGCCGGTTTGCCGCCGGGCGAAGCACCGCAGGCGGTCTGCTGCGAGGGGATTAGCGAAGGCACGCGTCGCCTGCTGGATACGCTGATGCCAAAACCTGCCAGCATCCAGAAACCCAATTTCGATATCGTGGCGTGGAACGACAGTTTTGGGCATCTGATGGGCGTTGATTTCAATGAAATCCCGCCGGAGGACCGCAACTGTATTTACCTGTTTCTCACCCATCCCGCGTGGCGCGCGCGGCTCGGCAGACGCGATGATGTGCTGCCGATTTTTGTCTCCTATTTCCGCGCGGCGATGGCCGAGCACCGTGGCGACCCGCTGTGGGAAGCCAAACTGGCGCGCTTCTTTGCGGTGTCTGAGGAGTTCAAAACGCTGTGGCACCAGCGCAACGACGTGCGCGGCGTGGAGAACCAGCTCAAGCTGTTTACCCATCCCGAGCTGGGGGATTTTACGCTGCAGCAGATGTACTGGTACTCCGCACCGCGAAACGGGTCGCGGCTGCTGGTCTATTTACCGGTGGACGAGGCGGGGGAGAGGGCGATGGCATGGCTGGCGGAACAGGCTAAATAATTTTTTTGCGAGACGTTTTCAGGGAATCAGCACGGATCCTGCCGTGTCGGTTCACATTGCGTAAGATAAGGTCTGAATGAGACCAACCTGCTGAATCTACATCATTTAGATGAGTAGTGAAGTGGACTATACTTACGCGATGAGAAACCACCGATGTCGCCACTGATGATTGATTCCGCAGAATTTAGCCAAAAACTTGGGCTTATCACTCAAAACGTTGAACATACTGAAGCGTTTCTGTTGCGGGGCACGGTGGATTTTCATCTGCCAGGTTTTTTGTTGCCTGTGGGGTATCGGCTTCTGAAGTCGCGCTATAGCGATGAATACCGTCTCGTGACCACCGACGACGGTAAGCCTTATACGGCATATGCCGTGAAGCTGACGTTTCATAAAGAAATTACCTTTCCTCACGGTGCCGCCACGCAAGTGATGGTCTGGCGTACGCCCCGCGCGGTCCATCAATCCGTTATCAGCGGGTTGCCACAACTTTTCTTTCAGTGGGTGCTCAGCGAATACGATATCGTGGTCTCAGACAGCGAGCAAACGGGAGACGGGCAGCGGTTTTGGTTGCGGATGATAGACTGGGCGTTCAGCATGAATTACCAGATAAGCGTGGCGGACGGTACGGTAGGCACAGAGTGGGAATTAACACCAGTGAGTTCATACGCTGAACTGGAAGAACGCTGGATTGCTTTTGCCTGGGGAAACGATCGTGATGTTCATCCGCATCGCAGACTGGTCATCAGTAAAACGTAACGGGCCGCGCGCGGCGGCCCGTCGGGATTAGCACTCGGTCACAATCGTGCTCAGCGGCAGGCGAGACTTCGGCAGCGTGGCGTTGAAATCTTCCACGCTGTGATGGCCAACCGGCACCACCACTACGCTGGTGAAGCCTTTCTCTTTCAGGCCAAACTCTTCGTCGAGGATCGCGGCATCGAAACCTTCGATTGGCACTGCATCCAGACCCATGGCACCCACGCCCAGCAGGAAATTACCGACGTTCAGGTAAACCTGTTTCGCCATCCACTGGTCATCATCTTTCAGATCCACACGGTGCATATCGGCGAAGTAAGTCCGGCCCTTATGGTTCGCGGCTTTGGCTTCTGGCGTGTTAAAACGACCATCGGCTTCTTCCTGATCCACGACGCGCTCAAGCCAGGCATCGTCCATCGCGGTTTTCGCGCAGAACACCACCACGTGAGAGGCGTCCAGCATTTTGCGTTCGTTGAACACATAGGTCCCTGCGGCGGATTTCGCCACGCGCGCTTTACCTTCCTCGGTGCTGGCCACAATAAAGTGCCACGGCTGGGAGTTGGTGCTGGACGGGCTGTACTGCAGCAGGGTTTTGATTTTTTCTGCTTCTTCAGCGGTCAGTTTTTTAGTCGGGTCGAACGCCTTGGTGGAGTGGCGTTTGAGGGCGACAGAAATGATATCCATAACTACTCCTGGTAATGAAATTCGCCCGTACGCGGGCGCGAAAGGAGAGCAGATTACCGCGCAAAGCGGCAAAAGATAAGTGCATTTCGAGCGCTTAATCTGTTCGTCTCAGACGAACAATCAGGCAGGGCGTATCCACTTCTGGTCTTTCTTCGGCAGTTTATCAACGACCAGATTCCAGGAATCTGCAATCAGGTCGGCAACCAGTTCCGGGGTGATGTCCTCGGTGCCGTAAAGGGAAATCCAGTGTTTTTTATTCAGATGGTAACCAGGCTCAACGCCCCGGTAGATCTGTTGATTTAACAGCGACGTTTCCGGATCGGATTTCAGGCTAACGTGCGGCCGTCCGTGTGCGGTTGCCATCAGCATGAAAATTTTCCCGCCGACCTTGAAGACGTCGTACTCCGGGCCGAACGGCCAGCAGTGTTCGGTAAAAGGCATCTCCAGCGCGACGCGCTTCGCGTGTTCCTGCAAGGATTTACTGTCCATCGCTCTCCTCCTGAGCCAGTCCACGCCACATCACTTCAAAACCCAGGGCTTTAAAATCGACGGCGCGGGACGGATCGCGGGTGGCAAATTCCATCGTGCTTTCGGCCAGCGATAAAAACAGCGCATCGCCAAACGTTTTGAATTCATCCGACATAAACACCGGGCGCACCGAACGACGGCACAGTTCATGCAGTTCCGGGAACATCTCTTTTACCGCCATTTCCGTTTCGGCGCTCAGCTTTTCACTGACCCCAATCTGGCGAATAGCCGCATGCGCCACGGGGTTACGAATCCCCCAGTCCACATAGCTGTTCCAGATATTGCGGGTATGTTCTTTCGGCAGCGTGATGGTGCGATCGAGGTTCGCCAGCATGGTCTGGCAGAGATCCTGCTTCAGGTGCAGATAGAGGGCATTCAGCAGATCGTCTTTGGTAGCAAAGTAGCGGAACAGGGTGCCTTCGGCGACACCCGCCTTACGGGCAATGAGCGCCGTTGAGGCGGCAATACCTGACTGTGCAAATGCCGCCGTTGCGGCGTCCAGTAAGGCCTGTTTTTTATCTTCACTCTTCGGACGTGCCACTAAATTTTTCCCCCTTTCAATGATAAAAACCCCGATTGAAACACGTGCTTTGACACGCTGCAACGCGGAATGTCAAAGATCGAAAACGTCTTGACGACTTTCTCATCATATCTATAATGAGTGCTTACTCACTCATAATCAAGTTTACCCCACGCAAACCATCGGATGGCTCGCGTTTTCGGGTCAGGATATGAAAAAAACTCTCTTCATCTGCGTGGTGTTCGTCATGATTATTGCTTCAGCTGCGAGTTTACCGTTTGTTCTGAATGCCGGTTTTGGCCAGCCACCGCAGGGTGCGCAGCTCACGGAAGTGGAAGCGTCTCCGCACTACTACGAGGGGAAATTCCACAATACGCTCCCGACGCCTGGCTTTACCGGCCAACAAAATATGCTGGTGGCGTGGTGGCAATTTCTGACCCGTAAAACCGAAAACGCCCGCCCGGCTCAGCCGCTGCCGCTGGTGAAAACCGATCTGGCGAGCCTGCCGCTGGAGCAGGACACGCTGGTGTGGCTCGGCCACTCCTCCTGGTATCTGCAGCTGGCGGGAAAACGCATCCTGATCGACCCGGTCCTTGGTAACTATGCCGCGCCGTTTTCGTTTCTCAATAAAGCCTTTGCGGGGGAGTATCCGTGGCGCGCGGCGAGCATGCCGGAGATCGACCTGCTGATTATCTCTCACGATCACTACGACCACCTGGATTACGCCACCATCAGGGCGTTATTGCCGAAGGTGAAACGCGTGGTGACGCCGCTCGGGGTAGGGTCACACCTGCGCTACTGGGGGATGAAGCCAGAGATTATCGACGAACGCGACTGGAACCAGTCGGTGCACATCAGCGATGCGCTGACGGTTCACCTGTTGCCCGCGCGTCACTTCTCCGGGCGAGGCATTAAACGTGACCAGACACTGTGGGGCAGCTTTATGTTTGTCACCCCAGAGCAGAAGATCTACTACAGCGGAGATTCTGGCTACGGCCCGCACTTTAAGGCAATCGGCGAGCAGTTTGGTGATGTGGATTTAGCCATCATGGAAAACGGCCAGTATGACCAGGACTGGAAGTACATCCACATGCTGCCAGAGGAGACGGCTCAGGCGTCGGTCGACCTGAATGCAAAGGCGGTGGTGCCGGGGCATAACGGTCGTTTTGTGCTGGCGAAACACACCTGGAACGACCCACTGATCCAGCTGGCAAAAGCCAGCAAGGATAAAAACTATCGACTGCTCACGCCGGAACTGGGCGAGCCCGTTCGGGTGAGTGATACCACACAAACTTTTCGTCAGTGGTGGGAATAATGTTTAAGCAAGAAGCAGAAGGGGAGAGCAGTATGACCATTTCCGCTCAAGTCATTGATACGATCGTCGAATGGATCGACGACAACCTGCACCAGCCGTTACGCATTGAAGACATTGCCCGCCATGCGGGTTACTCCAAATGGCATTTGCAGCGGCTGTTTATGCAGTATAAAGGTGAAAGCCTGGGGCGCTATATTCGCGAACGCAAGCTGCTGCTGGCGGCGCGGGATCTGCGTGAATCGGACGAGCGCGTTTATGAGATCTGCCTGCGCTACGGGTTTGAATCGCAGCAGACGTTCACGCGCATCTTTACCCGCACCTTCCATCAGCCGCCAGGGGCGTACCGCAAGGAAAACCACAGTCGGACGCACTGAAACTGACAACACACAGGCCGGGTAAGGCGAAGCTGCTACCCGGCTTTTTTTTATGCATTCATGACGCCAGTGAAAACCAGCGGCGCCAGACGAAACGCAGCACGAAGAATTCGATAGCGCCAAGCAGTAAAAACCACACGCAAAACAAAATGGTGTAAAGCTGGTTCAGATCGACCATGTGAAAGGTCGTCATCAGCTTTTGCGCCAGCACCAGGCCCAGCGACGGCGCGGGTAACAGCAGGCAAGAGATCAGCGCCAGTAATAAAATGCCCCCGGCAGTCAGCAGCGATTCTAACGGGTGTTTCATCGTAATGTTAATCGTCAGTTAAAAATGTCATTGTCCGGCATCCTTTAACGTAAAGCAATATCAACCTGCCTGGGCTTTTTTAATGAAATAATCACCTTCTCCGGCAAATAAAGCGCGTAAGGAGAATGATTTAATCGTGGTGATTAAATTAATATTATGCCATGTAAATAAATGTCTGCATCATGAAAATAATTTTACAAAACTATATGTGCTATATCCAATTAACGTCGCAATAACAATGGCTGCGACAATGTATAACGCCAGGCGTCGTCCGCGATAAATACCAAACATGCTTCCCCCTCGTTTAGCGTTGGTTTAGAAATATTTTGTAAAAATCAGCTTGTCGAAATAATCGTAATTAATTTTGAATAACCCAGCGGTAAATATATTGCGGTAGATCAATTTTAGCCGCAAGACTTAAAAATGAATAAATTAAAGCCCGAAAGGAATTCAGGCTTCTGTTCACCGGATATTGAAGGAAAAATACGATGACCGAAAAAAAATTATCCCCAAACATGCCGCCTTCCGGCGGGCTGGCATACCAGCAGACCGTAGAGCAGGTGCTGGCTCATACGCAGAGCCAGGTGAGCGGTCTGGACCGCGCAGAGGCGCAGGCGCGTCTGCAAAAACATGGCCCGAATGCATTGCCGGAGAAAAAAGGCAAGCCGGGCTGGCTGCGCTTTCTCGCGCATTTTAACGATGTACTGATTTACGTCCTGCTTGCCGCCGCGGTATTAACGGCGGTCATGGGGCATTGGGTTGATACGCTGGTTATTTTAGGCGTGGCGGTTATCAATGCCTTAATTGGTCATATTCAGGAAAGCAACGCGGAAAAATCCCTGAAGAGTATTCGTAACATGCTCTCCAGCGAAGCGCGCGTCATTCGTAATGGCAATCATGAAACGCTCCCCACAACTGAAATAGTCCCGGGCGATATTATTGTATTACGCGCCGGGGATCGTATTCCGGCGGATATGCGTTTAATTGAGGCGCATAATTTACGCGTGGAAGAGGCGATTCTGACCGGTGAATCCACCGTGGTGGATAAACATACTCAGCCGCTGAACGGTGAGCTGCCGCTGGGCGATCGCACCAACCTGGTCTTCTCCGGCACTACCGTGAGCGCGGGCGGTGGCGTGGGCGTGGTTATTGCCACCGGGCAGGAGACCGAGCTTGGCCATATCAATCAGATGATGGCGGGCATTGAAAAACACCGCACGCCGCTGCTGGTGCAGATGGACAAGCTGGGTAAGGCGATCTTCGCCATTATTCTGGCGATGATGGCCGCGCTGTTTGTCTTCAGCCTGGCATTCCGCGAGATCCCAATGGGCGAGCTGCTGCTCTCCCTCATCAGCCTGGCGGTCGCCTCCGTACCGGAAGGTCTGCCTGCAATTATCTCCATTATCCTCTCCCTGGGCGTGCAGGCGATGGCGCGCAAGCGGGCGATCATCCGCAAGCTGCCGACGGTTGAAACCCTGGGCGCGATGACCGTGGTCTGCTCGGATAAAACCGGCACCCTGACCATGAACGAGATGACGGTCAAAGCCATCATCACCGCCGACACCTGCTACCGCGTGGACGGCAACAGCTATGAGCCGGTGGGCAACATTTACCTGGAAGGCAGTGATGAGCCAGTGCAGATCCAGCCGGGCACCGTGCTGGAGCAGTACCTGCGCACTATTGACCTCTGTAACGACAGCCAGCTGATTCAGGACGAGCGCGGCCTGTGGGGCATCACCGGGGGGCCAACCGAGGGCGCGCTGAAGGTGCTGGCGGCGAAAGCCAACCTCGCGCCGGTAACAACGACGCTGGTTAACAAGATCCCGTTTGACTCGCAGTACAAGTACATGAGCACCCACTACCAGATTGGCTGCGAGGAGCAGATCCTGATCACCGGCGCGCCGGACGTCATTTTCGCCCTGTGCGCGCAGCAGCAAACCCGCCACGGTGCAGACGCCTTCAACCGCGCGTACTGGGAAAACGAGATGGAGCGCTATGCGCGTCAGGGACTGCGCATGGTTGCGGCGGCGTTTAAGCCAGCCAATGGCGAAACGGCGCTCACGCACGACGATCTGAGCCACGGCCTGATCTTCCTCGGCATTGCCGGAATGATGGATCCGCCTCGCCCGGAAGCGATTGATGCCATTAACGCCTGCCAGCAGGCGGGGATCCGCGTGAAGATGATCACCGGGGATCACCCGCAGACGGCGATGAGCATCGGCCAGATGCTGGGGATCACCAACAGCGAGCAGGCGGTGACCGGCTATCAGCTTGAGAAGATGAACGATGCCGAGCTGGCGGATGCGGCGGTGACCTATGACATCTTTGCCCGTACCAGCCCGGAGCATAAGCTGCGCCTGGTGAAAGCGCTGCAGGAGAAAGGTGAAATCGTCGGTATGACCGGCGACGGCGTGAACGATGCCCCGGCGCTGCGTCAGGCGGATGTCGGCATCGCAATGGGCATCAAAGGCACGGAAGTGACCAAAGAGGCGGCGGACATGGTCCTGACGGACGATAACTTCGCCACCATCGCCAGCGCGGTGAAAGAGGGGCGTCGCGTTTACGACAACCTGAAGAAGACCATCCTGTTCATCATGCCGACCAACCTGGCGCAGGGGCTATTGATTGTGATTGCGCTGCTGGCGGGGAACATCATTCCGCTGACGCCGGTGCTGATTCTGTGGATGAACATGGCGACCTCCGCCACGCTCTCCTTCGGTCTGGCCTTTGAAGCCGCCGAGCGCAATATCATGCGCCGTCCGCCGCGTCAGACCGGGCAGCACGTGATGGACGCCTACGCGGTGTGGCGCGTGGCCTTTGTCGGCACCATGATTGCCATTGCCGCCTTTGCGCTGGAGGCCTGGCTGGCCCCGCGCGGCCACAGCGCGGAGTTCATCCGCACCGTGCTGCTGCAGATGCTGGTCTGCGCCCAGTGGGTGTACATGATTAACTGCCGCAACACTGAAGGGTTCTCCCTGAACCGTGGTCTGCTGGCGAATAAAGGCATCTGGCTGGTCACGGGCGTGTTGTTCCTGCTCCAGGCCGCCATCATCTACCTGCCGTTTATGCAGATGCTGTTTGGCACCGAAGCGCTGCCGCTCCGCTACTGGTTTGTGACGCTGGCGGTTGCAATGGGAATGTTCTTCGTCGTCGAAATCGAGAAGCGACTGACCCGCAGGTTCCGTAAGGCTGCATAACCAAAACCTTACCCCTCACCCTATCCCTCTCCCCTAAGGGGAGAGGGGACAGCCCGGTTTTCTCCCTCTGCTCTGAGGTGAAGGGGCGGCTCGATTTTCTCCCTCGCCCCTTTGGGGAGAGGGCCGGGGTGAGGGGTGAAATTACGCTGAGGTACTCTCCATGAAATTTCCACTCCTGTTCGCACTCCTTGCCTGCACCCTGCAACCCGTCTTCGCCGCCATTCCCGTGCGCGTCGCCACCGTTGAGCAGACCGCCCACGCCGCCGAGCGTCAGATCCCGGGGCGCATTGAAGCCATCCACACCGTTGAGCTGCGCGCCCGCACGGAAGGTGTTATCACTAAAATCCACTTTCGCGACGGGCAGTATGTGAAAAAAGGGGATGTGCTGTTTGAGCTGGACGATGCCGAGCCGCGTGCCGCCGTGCGTCTGGCGCAGGCCGAAGTCAACAGCGCTGAAGCCACGCTGCGCCAGGCGCAGCAGCAGCTTTCCCGCTTTGAAAGCCTGGGCAGCAGCAAGGCCATCAGCCGTCATGACGTGGACAACGCGCGTATGCAGCGCGACGTCGCCCGCGCCGCGCTGGAGCAGGCCAAAGCCCGGCTCGACGCACGCAACGTCACCCTGAACTACACCCGCATCACCTCGCCGATTGACGGTCGCGTGGGGCACAGCAACTTCCACGCAGGTAGCCTGGTCAACCCCGCAAGCGGCGTGCTGGTGGAGGTAGTCCAGCTTGATCCGATCCGCATCGCTTTTGCGCTGGAAGAGGGCGCCTTTGCCACCAAAGCCGGACAGCATGCAGATATCAGCGCCATGAAACAGGCGTGGCAGGTATTCATTGACAGCAACGGACAGCGTATCCGCGGTGAACTGACCTCGGTGGATAACCGCATCGACCCGCGCACCGCCAGCGTGATGCTGCGCGCCGGGTTTGCCAACCCGCGCCATCAGCTGTTGCCCGGCGGCAACGTAAATGTGACGCTGCGCCCGGCCAGCGAGCAGCCGGTACTGACGCTCCCTGCCGCTGCGGTCCAGCAGAATGGCGATGGATTCTTTGCCTGGGTGGTGAGTGCCGACGGAAACGCCGAAAAACGCCCGCTAAAAATTGCCGGGCAGGTTGGGCAGCGGTTCCAGATTGCTTCCGGTGTTAAGCCTGGTGAGCGAGCGATCACTGACGGTGCACAGCGTGTACAGCCCGGTGCTGCCGTCCAGATACTGAATTAAGGAGCCATCATGCTGACGTTTTTCATCAAACGCCCGCGCTTTGCGATGGTGATAGCGCTGGTCATTACCCTGCTGGGGGCCATCGCGCTGAAGATTATCCCGGTGGAGCAGTATCCGCAGATCACGCCGCCGGTGGTGAATGTCTCTGCCAGCTGGCCGGGGGCCAGTTCGGCTGACGTGGCGGAGGCCATCGCCACGCCGCTGGAGACGCAGCTTAACGGCGTGGATCACATGCTGTACATGGAGTCCACGAGTTCGGATGAAGGCACCTACAGCCTTAACATCACCTTTGCCGCGGGGACCGATCCGGATTTAGCCGCCATCGACGTGCAAAACCGCGTGGCGCAGGCCGTGGCGCAACTGCCAGCGGAGGCGCAGCAAAACGGCGTGCAGGTGCGCAAACGCGCCACCAATCTGATGATGGGGGTAAGTCTTTACTCACCTGACAATACCCACACGCCGCTGTTCGTCAGTAACTACGCCAGCACCCAGGTGCGTGAGGCGCTGTCGCGCCTGCCGGGCGTCGGTCAGGTGCAGATGTTTGGCGCGCGCGACTACAGCATGCGCATCTGGCTGCGTCCAGACCGCATGAACGCCCTGAACGTTACCACGGACGACGTGGCGCAGGCGCTGCGCGAGCAGAACGTGCAGGGAGCGGCGGGCCAGGTCGGCACGCCGCCGGTGTTTAACGGCCAGCAGCAGACCCTGACCATCAACGGGCTGGGGCGCCTGAACCAGTCTGATGATTTTGCTGACATCATTATCCGCGCCGGCGAGATGGGCCAGCTGGTGCGCCTGAAGGACGTCGCCACCATCGAGCTTGGCTCGCGTAGCTACAGCTCCGGCGCGCAGCTGAACGGACACGACTCCGCCTACCTCGGCATCTACCCGACACCGTCCGCCAACGCCCTGCGCGTGGCCGACGCGGTGCGCGCCGAGCTGGAGCGCCTCGCGTCGCGCTTCCCGGACGACCTGGTCTACGAGGTGAAATTCGATACCACCACCTTCGTTGCGGCCACCATCAAGGAGATCGGCGTCTCGCTGGCGCTGACGATGCTGGCGGTCGTTGTTGTTGTATCCCTGTTCCTGCAAAGCTGGCGCGCGACGCTGATTGTTGCGCTCGCCATTCCGGTGTCGCTGGTGGGCACGTTTGCGGTGCTGTACACGCTGGGCTACTCCGCCAACACGCTCAGCCTGTTCGCCATCATTCTGGCGCTGACGATGGTGGTGGATGATGCCATCGTGGTGGTGGAGAGCGTCGAAACGCTGATGGCCGAAGGGCAGAGCCGCACGGCGGCGACCACGCTGGCGCTGCGCCAGATTGCCGGGCCGGTGATAGCCACGACGCTGGTGCTGCTGGCGGTATTTGTGCCGGTGGCGCTGCTGCCGGGGATTGTCGGTGAGCTTTACCGCCAGTTCGCGGTCACGCTTTCCACGGCGGTCACGCTCTCAAGCCTGGTGGCGCTGACCCTGACGCCCGCGCTCTGTGCAATGCTGCTGCGCCCGCGTCCGGCACAGCCCGCTGCGATTTTTCGCGGATTCAACCGCGGGCTGGATGCCACGCGCAATCGCTATACCCGGATCGTAAGCGTATTTACCCTGCGCCCGTGGCTGGCGCTGCTGGCCACCGCAGTCGCGGCGGCCGTGGTGGCGTTCAGCTTTACGTCGATGCCAAAAGGCTTCCTGCCA
>NZ_JTLF01000117.1:0-68872 GCF_000798855.1 Enterobacter sp. ZOR0014
GCTCATAACCCGAAGGTCGTCGGTTCAAATCCGGCCCCCGCAACCACTTTCCCATAAAGTTCTTTTTCAAATATACTGTGAAGACTCAGAGCCTTCGTAGCTGGATTTGAAAAAATTCTTTCGGAGAGTGCTCCAGGCCACAGTTGTGGCTATAGGGTTCAGTTATCTAAAGCCCCGATTTATCGGGGTTTTTTGTTATCTGACTACAGAATAACTGGGCTTTACGCCCTTTTTTTATGTCTTGGGGGTGGGCTTGTCCACATTAGAGCAAAAATTAACAGAGATGATTACTGCACCGGTCGAAGCACTGGGCTACGAACTGGTCGGCATCGAATTCGTTCGCGGCCGTACATCGACGCTGCGCATCTATATTGATAGTGAAGATGGCATCAATGTTGATGATTGTGCTGATGTCAGCCACCAGGTGAGTGCGGTTCTTGATGTTGAAGACCCAATTACCGTTGCGTACAACCTGGAAGTTTCCTCACCTGGCCTCGATCGTCCGATGTTCACGGCCGAGCACTATGTGCGCTTTACCGGTGAAGAAGTGGCTCTCGTTCTGCGTATGGCCGTACAGAACCGCCGTAAATGGCAGGGAATTATCAAAGCCGTTGATGGTGAAATGATCACGGTGACAGTCGAAGGCAAAGATGAAGTGTTCGCGCTGAGTAATATCCAGAAGGCGAACCTGGTTCCCCACTTTTAACAGTCTGGATTGAGGTGAAAAGCCCGCGATGAACAAAGAAATTTTGGCTGTTGTTGAAGCCGTCTCCAACGAGAAATCACTGCCGCGTGAGAAGATTTTCGAAGCGCTGGAAAGTGCACTGGCTACAGCAACCAAGAAAAAATACGAACAAGAGATCGATGTTCGCGTAGAAATCGATCGTAAAAGCGGTGACTTCGATACATTCCGTCGTTGGGTAATTGTTGAAGAAGTGACCCAGCCGACCAAAGAGATCACGCTGGAAGCGGCACGTTTTGAAGACGAAAGTCTGAACGTGGGTGACTACGTTGAAGATCAGATTGAATCTGTCACCTTTGACCGTATCACTACCCAGACCGCGAAACAGGTTATCGTGCAGAAAGTGCGCGAAGCCGAGCGCGCACTGGTGGTTGACCAGTTCCGCGATCAGGAAGGCGAAATCATTACCGGCGTGGTGAAGAAAGTAAACCGCGACAACATCTCTCTGGAGATCAAATCCGAAGGGATGCCGGGTAACGCTGAAGCGGTGATCCTGCGTGAAGACATGCTGCCGCGTGAAAACTTCCGCCCGGGCGACCGTATCCGTGGTGTGCTGTACGCCGTGCGTCCTGAAGCGCGTGGTGCTCAACTGTTCGTGACCCGTTCAAAACCGGAAATGCTGGTTGAACTGTTCCGTATCGAAGTTCCGGAAATCGGTGAAGAAGTCATCGAAATCAAAGCGGCGGCTCGCGATCCGGGCTCCCGTGCGAAAATTGCGGTGAAAACGAACGACAAGCGTATCGACCCGGTCGGTGCTTGCGTCGGTATGCGTGGTGCGCGTGTTCAGGCGGTATCTACCGAGCTGGGCGGCGAACGTATTGATATCGTTCTGTGGGATGACAACCCGGCGCAATTCGTGATCAACGCAATGGCTCCGGCAGATGTGGCGTCTATCGTTGTTGACGAAGACAAACACACCATGGATATCGCTGTTGAAGCGGGCAACCTGGCGCAGGCGATTGGCCGTAACGGTCAGAACGTACGTCTGGCGTCACAGCTGAGCGGCTGGGAACTCAACGTAATGACCGTTGACGACCTGCAGGCCAAGCATCAGGCTGAAGCCCATGCGGCGATCGATACCTTCACCAAATACCTCGACATTGACGAAGATTTCGCCACTGTTCTGGTTGAGGAAGGTTTCTCTACGCTGGAAGAACTGGCCTATGTGCCAATGAAAGAGCTGCTGGAAATTGACGGTCTGGATGAACCAACCGTTGAAGCCCTGCGTGAACGCGCTAAAAACGCACTGACCACCCTGGCACTGGCTCAGGAAGAAAGCCTTGGCGATAAGAAGCCGGCTGATGACCTGCTGAATCTGGAAGGTCTTGATCGTGCGATTGCGTTCAAGCTGGCTGCCCGTGGTGTTTGTACGCTGGAAGATCTCGCTGAGCAAGGCGTTGATGACCTGGCTGATATCGAAGGTTTAACCGACGAGAAAGCCGGCGAACTCATCATGGCCGCACGTAATATTTGCTGGTTCGGCGACGAAGCGTAATAAACTGTAGCAGGAAGGAACAGCATGACTGATGTAACTGTAAAATCGCTGGCTGCTGAGATTCAGACCTCCGTGGACCGCCTGGTACAGCAATTTGCTGATGCAGGGATCCCGAAGTCCGCTGATGACTCGGTGACCGCGCAAGAAAAACAAACCTTGTTAACGCACCTGAACCGTGAGCACGGTTCTACGCCTGACAAGTTAACGCTGCAGCGCAAAACGCGCAGCACGTTGAATATTCCTGGTACCGGTGGCAAAAGTAAATCGGTACAAATTGAAGTCCGCAAGACGCGCACCTTTGTAAAACGTGATCCGCAAGAGGCAGAACGCCTTGCCGCGGAAGAGCAGGCACAGCGTGAAGCGGAAGAACAAGCTCAGCGTGAGGCGGAAGCTGCCGCCAAACGCGAGGCAGAATTAAAAGCTGAACGTGAGGCCGCAGAAAAAGCGAAACGCGACGCCAGTGATAAAGTGAAGCGTGACGCTGCGGAAAAAGACAAAGTGAGCAATCAACAGACAGACGAAATGACCAAAACTGCCCAGGCTGAAAAAGCCCGTCGTGAAAATGAAGCTGCCGAACTGAAGCGTAAAGCCGAAGAAGAAGCACGCCGCAAGCTCGAAGAAGAAGCTCGCCGCGTCGCTGAAGAAGCACGCCGTATGGCAGAAGAAAACGAGAAGAACGGTGTGAATACCGTTGAACCGACTGAAGACACCAGCGACTATCACGTCACCACTTCTCAGCACGCACGTCAGGCTGAAGATGACAACGACCGTGAAGTAGAAGGCGGCCGTGGCCGTGGTCGTAATGCAAAAGCTGCGCGTCCTGCGAAGAAAGGTAACAAGCACGCTGAATCCAAAGCCGATCGTGAAGAAGCACGCGCTGCTGTTCGCGGTGGTAAAGGTGGCAAGCGTAAGGGTTCCGCTCTGCAGCAGAGCTTCCAGAAGCCCGCTCAGGCTGTTAACCGTGACGTCGTGATCGGCGAAACCATCACCGTTGGCGAACTGGCGAACAAGATGGCGGTTAAAGGCTCTCAGGTCATCAAAGCGATGATGAAGCTGGGTGCAATGGCGACCATCAACCAGGTTATCGACCAGGAAACCGCGCAGCTGGTTGCCGAAGAGATGGGCCACAAAGTTATCCTGCGTCGTGAAAACGAGCTGGAAGAAGCCGTAATGAGCGACCGTGATACTGGCGCTGCGGCTGAACCGCGTGCACCGGTTGTGACCATTATGGGTCACGTTGACCACGGTAAAACCTCTCTGCTTGACTACATTCGTTCTACGAAAGTTGCCTCTGGCGAAGCGGGTGGTATTACCCAGCACATCGGTGCTTACCACGTAGAAACCGACAACGGTATGATTACCTTCCTGGATACCCCAGGCCACGCAGCGTTTACGTCTATGCGTGCTCGTGGTGCTCAGGCAACGGATATCGTTGTGCTGGTTGTTGCTGCAGACGACGGCGTAATGCCGCAAACCATCGAAGCTATCCAGCACGCGAAAGCGGCGCAGGTGCCTCTGGTTGTTGCAGTCAACAAAATCGATAAGCCAGAAGCCGATCTGGACCGTGTTAAAAACGAACTGTCTCAGTATGGCGTTATGCCGGAAGAGTGGGGCGGTGAAGCACAGTTCATCCCAGTATCTGCTAAAGCGGGTACCGGTATTGACGACCTTCTGAACGCTATCCTGCTGCAGGCTGAAGTTCTGGAGCTGAAAGCCGTGCGTAAAGGTATGGCGAGCGGTGCGGTGATCGAATCCTTCCTGGATAAAGGTCGTGGCCCGGTTGCAACCGTTCTGGTTCGTGAAGGTACCCTGCTTAAGGGCGATATCGTTCTGTGTGGCTTCGAATACGGTCGTGTTCGTGCAATGCGTAACGAACTGGGTCAGGAAGTGCTGGAAGCGGGTCCGTCCATTCCAGTTGAAATCCTCGGTCTGTCCGGTGTGCCGGCTGCCGGTGACGAAGTGACCGTCGTGCGTGACGAGAAGAAAGCGCGTGAAGTGGCACTGTATCGTCAGGGCAAATTCCGTGAAGTTAAACTGGCTCGTCAGCAGAAATCTAAACTCGAGAACATGTTTGCTAACATGACCGAGGGTGAAGTTCACGAAGTGAACGTTGTGCTGAAAGCTGACGTTCAGGGTTCTGTGGAAGCGATCTCCGACTCCTTGCTGAAACTGTCTACCGACGAAGTGAAAGTGAAGATCATCGGTTCTGGCGTAGGTGGTATCACCGAAACCGACGCGACCCTGGCTGCTGCGTCCAACGCCATCCTGGTAGGCTTTAACGTGCGTGCTGATGCTTCTGCTCGCCGCGTGATCGAAGCGGAAAGCCTGGATCTGCGCTACTACTCCGTCATCTATAACCTGATCGACGAAGTGAAAGCGGCGATGAGCGGCATGCTGTCTCCTGAGCTGAAACAGCAGATCATCGGTCTGGCTGAAGTGCGTGACGTGTTCAAATCACCGAAATTCGGTGCGATCGCGGGCTGTATGGTTACCGAAGGTACCATCAAGCGGCACAACCCAATCCGCGTACTGCGTGACAACGTGGTTATCTACGAAGGTGAGCTGGAATCTCTGCGCCGCTTCAAAGATGACGTTAACGAAGTCCGTAACGGCATGGAATGTGGTATCGGTGTGAAGAACTACAACGACGTACGCGTTGGCGATATGATCGAAGTGTTCGAAATCATCGAGATCCAACGCAGCATCGATTAATTGAGATCGTAGGCCGGGTTAGCGAAGCGCCATCCGGCAATTATTTCAAAAGGGGCTTAAGCCCCTTTTTTGTCTGGAGAATTTATTATGGCGAAAGAATTTGGTCGCCCACAGCGCGTGGCGCAGGAAATGCAAAAAGAGATCGCGCTTATCCTGCAACGCGAAATTAAAGACCCTCGCATCGGCGTGATGACCACCGTGTCCGGCGTGGAAATGTCCCGTGACCTGGCCTACGCCAAAGTGTTCGTCACCTTCCTGAACGATCAGGACGAAGCGGCCGTGAAGAACGGCATTAAAGCGCTGCAGGAAGCCTCCGGGTTTATCCGCTCTCTGCTCGGCAAAGCGATGCGTCTGCGTATCGTGCCTGAGCTGACCTTCTTCTACGACAACTCGCTGGTAGAAGGTATGCGCATGTCCAATCTGGTGACCAGCGTGGTGAAACATGACGACGAACGTCGTGTTAACCCGACGGACGACAGCAAGGAGGACTAATGAGTCGTCCTCGTCGTCGTGGTCGCGACGTGCATGGCGTGCTGCTGCTGGACAAACCGCAGGGGGCATCCAGCAACGACGTGCTGCAAAAAGTGAAGCGTCTTTATAACGCCAACCGGGCGGGCCACACCGGCGCGCTCGATCCGCTGGCGACCGGTATGCTGCCGATCTGCCTGGGAGAGGCGACAAAGTTTTCCCAGTATCTGCTCGACTCCGATAAGCGTTACCGCGTTATCGCGAAGCTCGGCCAGCGCACGGATACCTCCGACGCGGATGGCCAGGTCGTGGAAGAACGTCCGGTGACCTTCAGTACTGAACAGCTTGACGCTGCGCTGGAGAGCTTCCGCGGGGACACGATGCAGGTGCCGTCGATGTATTCCGCCCTGAAATACCAGGGCAAGAAACTCTACGAATATGCGCGTCAGGGCATTGACGTTCCGCGCGAAGCCCGTCCGATAACCGTGTATGAGCTGCTCTTTATTCGCCACGAAGGTGATGAACTGGAGCTGGAAGTGCACTGTTCCAAAGGGACGTACATTCGTACCATCATCGACGACCTCGGTGAAAAACTAGGTTGCGGTGCGCATGTTATCTACCTGCGCCGTCTGGCGGTGAGTAAGTACCCGGTTGAGCGGATGGTGACGCTTGAGCACCTGCGCGAGCTGGTTGAACAGGCGGAAGTACAGGGGATCGCGCCAGCAGCGTTGCTGGATCCCTTGCTGATGCCAATGGACAGTCCGGCAGCGGACTTCCCGGTGGTTAATCTTCCTTTAACATCGTCCGTTTACTTTAAGAACGGCAACCCGGTTCGCACGGCGGAAGCTCCGCTGGAAGGGCTGGTGCGCGTGACCGAAGGTGACGACGGTAAGTTTATCGGCATGGGCGAAATGGATGGCGAAGGGCGCGTTGCGCCGCGTCGTCTGGTCGTCGAATATCCGGTCGACGCGTGACGGTGATAACGCCTCATCTTGCGATAAGCAGGGGAGACGAGTAGAATATTGCCGCTTAACGCCTGGTAAATTGTTTAACAATCTGCGAGGCGTACATGGGGTCGCTGAATTAGAGATCGGCACCCTTACATTCTTTATACTTTGGAGTTTTAAAATGTCTCTAAGCGTTGAAGCTAAAGCTAAAATCGTTTCTGAGTTTGGTCGTGGTACTAACGACAGCGGTTCTACCGAAGTTCAGGTTGCTCTGCTGACTGCACAGATTAACCACCTGCAGGGTCACTTTGCAGAGCACAAAAAAGATCACCACAGCCGTCGTGGTCTGCTGCGTATGGTTTCTCAGCGTCGTAAACTGCTCGACTACCTGAAACGTAAAGATGTTGCACGTTACACCGCGCTGATCGAGCGTCTGGGTCTGCGTCGCTAAGTCTTGCGAGTTTCAGAAAAGGGGGCCTGATGGCCCCTTTTTTCAACCAGACGGCAGCAATTCACTGGAAACTATTGTATTGTTGCTATAAATGATCTTCATTGCAGAGGTTCGCGCGGCTAATGAGAGGCTTCACCCATGGGGGTGTCGGTTGTCATTAGTCGCGAGGATGCGAAGAAGGTCGGGTTAAATCGACAGCACGCCGGTGGTGTGCTGTCATACATTTAAGAAAGGACAGAATTTTGCTGAATCCGATCGTTCGTAAATTCCAGTATGGTCAACATACCGTCACGCTGGAAACCGGCATGATGGCACGTCAGGCTACTGCTGCCGTTATGGTAAGCATGGATGACACCGCGGTGTTCGTCACCGTAGTGGGCCAGAAAAAAGCTAAACCAGGTCAGGACTTCTTCCCGCTGACCGTTAACTACCAGGAGCGTACCTACGCTGCCGGTAAAATCCCTGGTGGTTTCTTCCGTCGTGAAGGCCGTCCAAGCGAAGGCGAAACCCTGATCGCGCGTCTGATTGACCGCCCGGTTCGTCCGCTGTTCCCGGAAGGCTTCGTTAACGAAGTACAGGTTATCGCAACCGTAGTTTCCGTTAACCCACAGGTTAACCCGGACATCGTTGCGATGATCGGTGCATCTGCTGCCCTGTCACTGTCTGGTATTCCATTCAATGGCCCAATCGGTGCCGCGCGCGTGGGTTACATCAATGACCAGTACGTGCTGAACCCAACTCAGGAAGAGCTGAAAGAAAGTAAGCTGGACCTGGTTGTTGCCGGTACTGAAGCGGCGGTTCTGATGGTTGAATCCGAAGCAGAACTGCTGAGCGAAGACCAGATGCTGGGCGCAGTGGTCTTCGGCCACGATCAGCAGCAGATCGTTATCCAGAACATCAACGACCTGGTGAAAGAAGCCGGTAAGCCACGTTGGGACTGGCAGCCAGAAGCAGCAAACGACGCGCTGAACGCACGTGTTGCGGCACTGGCAGAGTCTCGTCTGAGCGACGCGTACCGCATCACCGACAAACAGGAGCGCTATGCTCAGGTTGATGTGATCAAATCTGAAGTGACCGCGACCCTGGTTGCTGAAGACGAAACGCTGGACGCTAACGAAATTGGCGAAATCCTGCACGCTATCGAGAAAAACGTTGTTCGTAGCCGCGTACTGGCCGGCGAGCCGCGTATTGATGGCCGTGAAAAAGACATGATCCGTGGTCTGGATGTGCGTACTGGCGTACTGCCACGTACTCACGGTTCCGCACTGTTTACCCGTGGTGAAACGCAGGCCCTGGTCACCGCGACCCTGGGTACCGCTCGTGACGCACAGATCATCGACGAACTGATGGGCGAGCGCACTGACAACTTCCTGTTCCACTACAACTTCCCTCCGTACTCCGTAGGGGAAACCGGCATGGTTGGCTCGCCGAAGCGTCGTGAAATTGGTCACGGTCGTCTGGCGAAGCGCGGCGTGCTGGCCGTGATGCCAGAAGCTGACAAATTCCCGTACACCGTTCGTGTGGTGTCTGAAATCACCGAATCTAACGGTTCTTCTTCCATGGCTTCCGTATGTGGTGCTTCTTTGGCACTGATGGATGCAGGCGTGCCGATCAAAGCCGCTGTTGCGGGTATCGCAATGGGCCTGGTGAAAGAAGGCGACAACTTCGTAGTTCTGTCTGACATTCTGGGTGACGAAGATCACCTCGGCGATATGGACTTCAAAGTGGCGGGTTCCCGCGACGGTATCTCTGCACTGCAGATGGATATCAAAATTGAAGGTATCACCAAAGAGATCATGCAGGTTGCTCTGAACCAGGCTAAAGGTGCGCGTCTGCACATCCTGGGCGTGATGGAACAGGCGATTAACGCGCCGCGTGGCGACATTTCTCAGTTCGCTCCACGTATCCACACCATCAAGATCAATCCAGACAAGATCAAAGATGTTATCGGTAAGGGCGGTTCCGTAATCCGTGCGCTGACCGAAGAGACGGGCACCACCATCGAAATCGAAGATGACGGTACTGTGAAGATCGCAGCAACCGACGGCGAGAAAGCGAAATTCGCTATCCGTCGTATCGAAGAGATCACCGCTGAAATCGAAGTGGGCCGTATCTACAACGGTAAAGTGACCCGTATCGTTGACTTTGGCGCGTTCGTTGCCATCGGTGGCGGTAAAGAAGGTCTGGTTCACATCTCTCAGATCGCTGACAAGCGCGTTGAGAAAGTGACCGATTACCTGCAGATGGGTCAGGAAGTACCGGTTAAAGTTCTGGAAGTTGACCGCCAGGGCCGTATCCGTCTGAGCATTAAAGAAGCAACCGAGCAGTCTCAGCCTGCTGCGGCGCCGGAAACTCCGGCTGCTGAACAGCAAGGCGAGTAAGGTTGCCATTTGCCCTCCGCATTGCGGAGGGCCTGGTATCAGGCAGGACGCCTTGTTAAGCCGCCGGGGGACAGGACGTTCATCCAATAGTTGTCTTCGGGAGTGGGAAATGAAGCCTTTTTTGCGCTGGTGTTTCGTTGCGACAGCTTTAACGCTGGCAGGATGCAGCAACTCTGCCTGGCGTAAGAGCGAAGTCCTCGCAGTGCCATTGCAACCGACTTTGCAGCAGGAAGTGATTCTGGCACGCATGGAACAAATTCTTGCCAGTCGGGCTTTAACCGATGACGAACGCGCACAGCTTTTATATGAGCGCGGAGTGTTGTATGATAGTCTCGGTCTGAGGGCATTAGCGCGAAATGATTTTTCACAAGCGCTGGCTATCCGACCTGATATGCCTGAAGTATTCAATTACTTAGGCATTTATTTAACGCAGGCAGGCAATTTTGATGCTGCCTATGAAGCGTTTGATTCTGTACTTGAGCTTGATCCAACTTACAACTACGCGCACTTGAATCGCGGTATCGCATTGTACTACGGCGGTCGTGATAAGTTAGCGCAAGATGATCTGCTGGCGTTTTATCAAGACGATCCTAATGATCCTTTCCGTAGCCTGTGGCTTTACATCGTTGAGCAGAAGCTCGATGAGAAGCAGGCAAAAGAGGCCCTGAAACAGCGCTTCGATAAATCGGACAAGGAACAGTGGGGATGGAACATTGTCGAGTTCTACCTGGGCAACATTAGCGAAGCAACGCTGATGGAACGCCTCAAGGCGGACGCAACGGATAACACCTCGCTCGCTGAGCATCTCAGTGAAACCAACTTCTATTTAGGTAAGTACTACCTAAGTCTGGGGGATAAGGACAGCGCTACGGCACTGTTCAAATTAGCGGTTGCTAACAACGTACACAATTTCGTTGAGCACCGTTATGCATTGTTGGAATTATCGCTCTTGGGCCAGGAGCAAGACGACCTGGCAGAATCGGACCAGCAATAGCTGACGACATAAACATCAGCCCGTAATCTTTTGATTGCCATCACCTTAACTGGTGAGGGCGTTGTTGTTCGTCAATACACCTACTTTGAGCCGGTTCACACTTTTCAATGAAAATTGCTAATCATTTTCACGATGAGCTAAGTAGACTGGCCGCCATTAATATCGAGGCACTTGTACTACATGGCTGAATTCGAAACCACTTTTGCAGATCTGGGCCTGAAGGCTCCTATCCTTGAAGCCCTTAACGATCTGGGTTACGAAAAACCATCTCCGATCCAGGCTGAGTGTATCCCACACCTGCTTTCTGGTCGTGACGTGCTGGGCATGGCCCAGACTGGTAGCGGTAAAACTGCAGCGTTCTCGCTGCCGCTGCTGAACAACATCGATCCGGACCTGCGTGCACCGCAGATCCTTGTCCTGGCTCCAACCCGTGAACTGGCTGTTCAGGTTGCTGAAGCCATGACGGAATTCTCAAAACATATGCGCGGCGTAAACGTGGTAGCCCTTTACGGTGGCCAGCGTTATGACGTGCAGTTACGCGCCCTGCGCCAGGGCCCACAGATTGTTGTCGGTACGCCGGGCCGTCTGCTGGATCACCTGAAGCGCGGTACGCTGGATCTCTCTAAACTGAGCGGTCTGGTACTGGACGAAGCAGATGAAATGCTGCGTATGGGCTTCATCGAAGACGTCGAAACCATCATGGCGCAGATCCCAGAAGGTCATCAGACCGCGCTGTTCTCTGCCACCATGCCAGAGGCGATTCGTCGTATCACCAAACGCTTCATGAAAGATCCTCAGGAAGTGCGTATTCAGTCCAGCGTCACCACTCGCCCGGACATCAGCCAGAGCTACTGGTCTGTGTACGGCATGCGCAAAAACGAAGCGCTGGTACGTTTCCTGGAAGCGGAAGATTTTGATGCGGCGATTATCTTCGTGCGTACCAAAAACGCGACCCTGGAAGTGGCTGAAGCACTGGAGCGTAACGGCTACAACAGCGCAGCACTGAACGGTGACATGAACCAGGCTCTGCGTGAGCAGACGCTGGAGCGCCTGAAAGACGGTCGTCTGGATATCCTGATTGCAACCGACGTGGCAGCACGTGGTCTGGACGTTGAGCGTATCAGCCTGGTTGTTAACTACGACATCCCGATGGATTCCGAGTCTTACGTTCACCGTATCGGCCGTACCGGTCGTGCGGGTCGTGCGGGCCGTGCGCTGCTGTTCGTTGAGAACCGCGAGCGTCGTCTGCTGCGTAACATCGAACGCACCATGAAGCTGACTATTCCAGAAGCTGAACTGCCAAACGCAGAACTGCTGGGCAAACGCCGTCTGGAAAAATTCGCCGCGAAAGTACAGCAGCAGCTGGAAAGCAGCGATCTGGATCAGTACCGTGCACTGCTGTCGCAGATTCAGCCTACGGCTGAAGGCGAAGAGCTGGACATGGAAACCCTGGCTGCGGCACTGCTGAAAATGGCGCAGGGCGAACGTACTCTGATCGTGCCACCTGATGCGCCAATGCGTCCTAAGCGTGAATTCCGTGACCGTGACGATCGCTTTGAACGTCGTGGCGACCGTAACGATCGTGGCCCACGTGGTGACCGTCCAGAGCGTGGTGGTGAAGACCGTCCACGTCGTGAACGCCGTGAAGCGGGCGATATGGAACTGTACCGCATTGAAGTGGGCCGTGATGATGGTGTTGAAGTTCGTCACATCGTTGGCGCTATCGCTAACGAAGGCGACATCAGCAGCCGTTACATCGGTAACATCAAGCTGTTCGCATCCCACTCTACCATCGAGCTGCCAAAAGGTATGCCGGGCGAAGTACTGCAGCACTTTACTCGCACCCGCATCCTGAACAAGCCGATGAACATGCAGCTGCTGGGCGATGCTCAGCCACGTCCTGACCGTGGCGGCGAACGTCGTGGCGGTGGTCGCAGTTTCGGCGGCGAGCGTCGTGAAGGCGGTCGCACAGAAGGTCGCGGTGGTGAAGGTCGTCGTTTCTCCGGCGAGCGCCGCGAAAACCGTGGCCCACGTCGTGAAGAAGGCACCAGCCGTCGTCGTTTCGGTGACGCGTAAGCCTTACGCTTCTGACGTAAAGTAAAATATACAGCCCCGATAAATGCTATCGGGGCTTTTTTTATTCCCTTTGTACTCTTGTACTGGTACAGTGCGTCACACTAAAATGCAGAACCGCATATTTGACTGGAGAAAAGGCTGTATGGCGACACTAACCACCACCCAAACGTCACCTTCGCTGCTTGGCGGCGTGGTGATCATCGGCGGAACCATTATAGGTGCCGGGATGTTTTCCCTGCCTGTGGTCATGTCCGGTGCGTGGTTCTTCTGGTCGCTGGCGGCGCTGGTCTTTACCTGGTTCTGTATGCTCCATTCCGGGCTGATGATCCTTGAGGCGAACCTCAACTACCGCATTGGCTCCAGCTTCGACACCATCACCAAAGATCTGCTGGGCAAGGGCTGGAACCTGGTAAACGGGCTTTCCATCGCGTTTGTGCTCTACATTCTGACCTACGCGTACATTTCCGCGAGCGGTTCGATACTGCACCACACCTTTGCTGAGATGTCGCTAAACGTTCCGGCGCGTCTGGCGGGTCTGTGTTTTGCTCTGGGCGTGGCCTTTATCGTCTGGATGAGTACCAAAGCGGTGAGCCGCATGACGGCGATTGTGTTGGGTGCAAAGGTCATCACCTTCTTCCTGACCTTCGGTAGCCTGCTGGGGCACGTCACGCCCGCCACGCTGTTTAATGTCGCGGAAGCGAATACTTCCTACACCCCGTATCTGCTGATGACGCTGCCGTTCTGTCTGGCATCGTTTGGCTACCACGGTAACGTGCCGAGCCTGATGAAGTACTACGGCAAAGATCCACGCACCATCGTGAAGTGTCTGGTCTACGGTACGCTGCTGGCGCTGGGGCTGTATGTGATTTGGCTGCTGGGGACGATGGGCAACATCCCGCGTCCAGAGTTTATCGGCATTGCGCAGAAAGGCGGTAACATTGATGTGCTGGTTCAAGCGTTGAGCGGCGTGCTGAACAGCCGTAGCCTGGATCTGCTGCTGGTGATCTTCTCCAACTTTGCCGTGGCGAGCTCTTTCCTCGGCGTGACGCTGGGTCTGTTTGACTACCTGGCGGATCTGTTTGGCTTTGATGATTCCGCGATGGGACGTTTCAAAACGGCGCTGCTGACGTTCCTGCCGCCCGTTGCGGGGGGGCTGCTGTGGCCGAACGGTTTCCTGTACGCCATCGGCTATGCGGGTCTGGCGGCAACCATTTGGGCGGCGATTGTGCCGGCGCTGCTGGCGCGTAAATCACGTAAACGCTTCGGTAGCCCTAAATTCCGCGTCTGGGGTGGCAAACCGATGATTGCACTGATCCTGGTGTTTGGGGTGGGTAACGCGGTGGTTCACGTGCTGTCGAGCTTTAATCTGTTGCCGGTATACCAGTAAAACGTGCGGCTTGCTCCCTCACCCCGACCCTCTCCCAAAGGGAGAGGGAGCAAAGCAAAAAACTACCCCACCAACTCCTCTTTCACCTGCATCGCCAAATCAAACGAATGCAAACGCGCCTGGTGATCGAAAATCTGGCCGTTAACCATAATCTCATCCGCCTGCGTTTCACGCAGCACCGCTTCCAGACCGTGTCGCACTTTCGCTTTATCCCCCACCAGCGACATGCTCAGCGCCTGCTGCACGCCATACTGCTCAGAGGCAGACCAAAGCTGATGCATATTCTCCACCGGCGGTGGAAGTTGCCCCGTCTCACCGCGGCGCAGCTTCACAAACGCCTGCTGCATGGAGGTAAACAGGAATTCTGCATCGCGATTACTGTCGGCGGCAATGATGTTAATACACACCATCGCGTACGGTTTCTCCAGACGTTCAGACGGTTTAAAGTTCGTACGATAGAGATGCAGAGCCTGATGCAGCATATCCGGTGCGAAATGCGAGGCAAACGCAAACGGCAAACCCAGTTGCGCGGCAAGCTGCGCGCTATAAAGACTTGAACCCAGCAGCCACACCGGGATCTTCTCGCCGTAGCCCGGCACCGGGCGCACGTTTGGGTTCGGATCGCGCGCGTCAAACCAGTCAACCAGTTCAGCCACATCGCGCGGGAAGTTGTCGATATCGCCGCTCATATGGCGACGCAGGGCGCGCATGGTCGGCTGGTCGCTACCTGGCGCACGACCCAGCCCCAAATCAATACGGCCAGGATAGAGGGTATTCAGCGTGCCAAACTGCTCGGCAATCACCAGCGGGGCGTGGTTCGGCAGCATCACGCCCCCGGAGCCCAGATGCAATGTCGTTGTGTTCGCCGCCAGATAACCAATCAGGACCGAGGTGGCGGCGCTAGCAATGCCGACCATGTTGTGGTGCTCGGCCAGCCAGTAGCGATGGTAGCCACGCTTTTCAGCCAGTTGAGCCAGATCGAGAGAATGCGAAAAGGCTTCTCTGGCCGAGGAGTCTTGTGGGATCGGCGCCAGGTCCAGCACCGAAAACGGAAGGGTTTTGTCAGTCATAACAGCTCACTTTGTCGACGGTCAATCTTTAATACTGCATTAAAAAATGATAACCGTTGTTAACAAAGTGAGCCTTTTTTAGGCCTGCAGTTCCAGCCCGGCCAGGCGTTTCCAGTAACCATTACAGTCGCTGTTTGCCGTTAGCGGCAGCGGAGCTGCGCCGGTTTCATTTGCGCGGAAGGCGTCCAGCATTGTGAACACGCCGGTATCCAGAGGGGATAAACGCACCATATCCACCAGGCCGTCCATTGACGCCAGTTCGTTGCCCAGGTTATAGACATAGCCGCTCATGGTCTGGATCCCGTTCAGGACAAACACCTGCTGATTTTCCTGGGATAGCACGCTGCGCCCGTTCGGGTACTTGATGCAGCAGGTTTCACACTCGTCTTTCGGGCGGTCTTCCGAACGCGCGGTAAAGCAGCGCGCGGAATAAGCCAGCGGAAGATGGCCGTAGCTCAGCACTTCCACTTCAAACTGATTGCGAATGCCGAGATCGTCACACTGCGTCAGCAGGTTTACCAGCCAGTCGCGGGAGAGTTCCACCGGCATACACCAGCGCGTCATTCCCTGTTTGAGCAGCAGGCGCAGCGTGACGGCGTTATAGCAGTTCAATGCATGACCCGCGACGAACGGTAACTTACGTTCGGCGCACATGTTCACCACGCCCAGGTCGCTCGCTTCCAGCAGGAACTCACCGTTTTCAACGTAGCGTTTCAGTTCACCCAGTTCGGACGAGGCTTGCACCAGCGCGAGCGTCGAGAGCACCACCTGTTTACCGCTTCCGGCGAGACTTTTCGCCATCTCCAGCCAGTCGCCCACTTTGGTGGCGCGGCGCTTGCTGCACACGGCTTCACCGAGATAAATCACATCAGCGCTGCTGGTGGCGGCCTGTTGGTAAAAATCTTCCAGCGTCTCTTTTGGCCAGTAGTAGAGCACCGGTCCTAATGAATATTTCATGGTTATCTCACTGCCATTTACGGTGATACGCGCCAAGCGTCGTTTGCGTGCCTTCGGACATAGAACCGAGCGTCTCCATCCAGGCTGCCTGCGGAGCATAGTTTTGCGGGTCCGCCATGCAGCGGTCGATAGCCTGACGCCAGACTTTCGCCACCTGGCTCACATAGGCCGGGCTACGCTGGCGACCTTCAATTTTTACCGAGGCAATATTCGCCGCCAGCAGTTCCGGCAGCAGCTCCAGCGTGTTGAGGCTGGTAGGCTCTTCCAGCGCGTGGTAGCGCTCACCGTCAACCAGATATCGACCTTTGCATAACGTTGGATAACCCGCGTTTTCGCCGTCCTGATAGCGGTCAATCAACACTTCATTCAGGCGTGATTCCAGCCCCTGCGGGGTTTGTTGCCAGCGGACAAAGCGGGCAGGAGAGCAGGCCCCAACGGTATTGGGTGATTCACCGGTTAAATAAGAAGAAAGGTAGCAACGGCCTTCGGCCATGATGCACAGGCTGCCAAAGGCAAAAACTTCCAGCGGCACTGGCGTGACGCGCGCGAGTTGCTTAACCTGATGAATGGAGAGCACGCGGGGCAGCACCACGCGAGCGACGTCAAAGTGTTGATGATAAAAACGCACGGCCTCTTCATTCGTGGCTGATGCCTGAACAGAGACGTGGCGCTCAATATGCGGATAGCGTTCTGCCGCATACTCAAGCATGGCGAGGTCGGCCAGGATTAACGCATCGGCACCCAGCTGTGCGGCCATATCCACCGCGCGCTGCCAGCGGGCATAGCCGTCAGGATGCGCAAAGGTATTAATGGCAATATGCAGTTTGCGGCGGTGCTGGTGAACGAAGTTAACGGCTTCCTGAAGCTTTTTCTCCGTAAAGTTGAGGCCAGCAAAATGGCGGGCGTTGGTATCATCTTTCAGCCCGATATAGACCGCATCGGCCCCATTTTCGATGGCCGCCTTAAGCGCCGGTAGGTTACCGGCAGGGCAGAGCAGCTCCATAAATTATCCTGATGTAGTCGATCGCAAAATTGTTAACGAGCTGGGATTTTAATTAACCCCTGGGCGACAATTTTTGATTTAAGGCAGCTAATGGCGTATTGATGACACCAATAATGAGCGTCACCGGACGACGGTTTGTTGATTTACGCCGCTATGTTGTGCGTCGGATATGGCAAAATAGCGGGACTATTGCTATCAGGGAGTAAAGCTCGTGCTGGATAAACTGCGTTCACGTCTCGTACAATTCGGTCCATCAATGCTGAGCGTGCCGGTGAAACTGGCGCCGTTCGCGCTAAAACGTCAGGTGCTCGAGCAGGTCCTGAGCTGGCAATTCCGCCAGGCGCTGCAGGACGGCGAGCTGGAGTTTCTGGAAGGCCGCTGGCTGAGCATTGAGGTGCGTGACATCGGGCTGCGCTGGTTTACCTCGGTTGAGAATGATCAACTCATTGTGCGTGAGTCCGCCGAGGCGGATGTGAGCTTTAGCGCCAGTGCCAGCGATCTGCTGATGATCGCCGCGCGTAAACAGGATCCGGATACGTTATTCTTCCAGCGCCGTCTGGTCATTGAAGGCGATACGGAGCTGGGTCTGTACGTGAAAAATTTAATGGATGCCATTGAGCTGGAGCAGATGCCGAAAGCGCTGCGCGTGATGCTGATGCAAATGGCAGATTTCGTTGAGGCTGGGCTGAAAACCCCGCCTGACAGTAAACACACTTCAGTAGGTGAGCCATGCTGATTCGAGTCGAAATTGGGATTGATGCACCGGGTATCGATGCGTTGTTACGCCGCGCTTTTGAGAGCGATGCGGAGGCCCAACTGGTCCACGATCTCCGTGAAGACGGCCTGATTACTTTAGGGCTGGTAGCCACCGATGACGAAGGTCAGGTTGTTGGCTATGTTGCCTTCAGCCCGGTAATTGTTCAGGGCGAAGATCTGCAGTGGGTAGGCATGGCACCGCTGGCGGTCGATGAGAACTATCGCGGCCAGGGCCTGGCGCGCCAGCTGGTGTATGAAGGGCTGGACTCGCTGAATGAGTTTGGCTATGCCGCCGTGGTCACGCTGGGCGATCCGGCATTTTATGGCCGCTTAGGCTTCGAGCAGGCCGCGCATTACGATCTGCGCTGCCGCTGGCCGGGTACCGAATCCGCCTTCCAGGTACATCGCCTGGCGGATGATGCCCTGAACGGTGTGAGTGGCCTGGTTGATTACCACGATCACTTCAATCGTTTCTGAGCAGGCTTTCGCGTAGCGCCTCAAATGAGCCGTCTCCGGTAACGAGGCGCTCTTTCTGGCGCTTCGTCAGCTGTTTAATTCGGTATTCCAGCCTGAGCGCCAGCGACCTGTCGCCGACGGCGGCGTAAAAAGCCAGCTGAAGTTCACCTTTCCCCCGCAGCGCTTTTGCCCCTTTCCCCGTTTGATGTTGTAAAAAACGCCGCGCCACATCGGTAGTGATCCCGGTGTAGAGTGCGTTATCAGCGGTTCGGACGAGATAGAGAAACCAGCACACGGTAAACAGATTCAGTATGTTAAGGTGAACGCACCATAGCATGAGAGAGAGCGAAAATGGAAACACTGGCAGCCATTAACCGCTGGCTGGCGAAGCAGCATGTCGTCACCTGGTGCGTCTGTAAAGACGAAGAGATGTGGTGCGCGAACGCCTTTTATTACTACGATCCCGAGCGTGTAGCCTTCTATGTCATGAGCGAAGACAAAACGCGGCATGCGCAAATGACCGGCCAGCAGGCGAAGGTGGCGGGTACGGTAAATGGCCAGCCCAAAACGGTCGCGCTGATCCGTGGCGTGCAGTTCAAGGGAGAGATCCGTCGGCTGGAGGGAGAAGAGAGCGACGCGCGCCGTAAGCACTACACGCGCCGCTTCCCGGTTGCCGCTGCGCTAAAAGCCCCGGTGTGGGAAATCCGCCTCGATGAGCTGAAATTTACCGACAACACGCTGGGCTTTGGCAAGAAGCTTCACTGGCTACGCGCCGAGCAGGCGTAGCGCTTCCCGGTTAAACGCCGGAAGATCGTCCGGGGTCCGGCTGGTGATCAACTGGTCTTTGTCGTTGACCACTTCCTGATCGTAAAACTCAGCCCCCGCATTTTTCAGATCGATAACGATCGGTTTCACCGCCGTCAGCTTACGTCCGCGGACCACGTCGGCGCTGATCAGCAGCTGCGGGCCGTGACAGATAGCAAAGACCGGTTTTCCGGTAGCGACAAAGTCACGTGTGAAAGTGACGAAACGCTCGTCCCCGCGCAGGGAATCCGGTGAATGGCCGCCGGGTAACAGCAGGGCGTCGAAATCAGACGGGCTGACGTTATCGATGGTTTCGTCGATGGTCACGCTGGCTTCGCCCTTATGGCCTTTCACCGTTTTGCCCGCTTCTTTCTCAATGGTAATGACCTCATGTCCCGCCTTGCGGAATGCCTCTGCAGGAGAGGTGAATTCTGAATCTTCAAACTCGTCGGTAATCAAGACTGCGATTTTCTTGCCCATGCTTCCTCCGTTGTTTTGGCTTCAGACTGATTTTTCTCCGCTTGTGGTAAATACTTACCTGTAACAGACTTCTAAGTGTGGTCGACCACGCTGAGTTCGCAAACGGACAATTCTGTAAAGGGGATACGATGAGTCAGGTACTGATTACGGGCGCGACCGGGCTGGTCGGCGGGCATCTGCTGCGGCTGCTGATCCAGGATCGCCATATTAACTATATCGCCGCACCGACGCGTCGCCCGCTGCTGGATATCTCCGGCGTCTTTAACCCGCACGACCCGCAGCTCACCGACGCGCTGGCGCAGGTGCAGGACCCGATTGATATCGCCTTTTGCTGCCTCGGTACGACGCGGCGTGAGGCGGGCAGTAAAGAAGCCTTTGTCCATGCGGATTACACGCTGGTGGTGGATACCGCACTGACGGCGAAAAAATTGGGGGCAAAGCATTTTCTGGTGGTCAGTTCGCACGGCGCGAGCACCGGCTCGCCGTTTTTTTACAACCAGGTGAAGGGCAAGATGGAAGAGGCGCTGATTGCCCAGAAGTGGGAATATTTGACCATTGTGCGACCTTCCATGCTGATGGGGCACCGCGACGAACGGCGCTTTAACGAGTCTGTTTTCGCTCCGCTGTTTCGCATCCTGCCGGGTAACTGGAAGTCCATTGAGGCGCGGGATGTCGCGCAGGCGATGCTGAAAGAGGCGCTGGCACCGTCGCAGGAAGGGGTCAATATCATCCCTTCGGCAAAACTGCGTGAAATCGCGCAGGGCGAGGCGTAAACTTCTCCGGCTTATTCAATAACACTCTCCGGGGAATGGTATGACTGGTCAGTCTTCATCTCAGGCGGCGACACCTGTCCAATGGTGGAAGCCCGCACTCTTCTTTCTCGTGGTCATCATTGGCCTCTGGTATGTGAAATGGCAGCCGTACTATGGCAAGGCCTTCACCGCCGCTGAAACGCACAGCATTGGTAAATCGATACTCGCGCAGGCGGATGCCAGCCCGCTGAAGGCGGCGTGGGATTACGCCATGGTCTATTTCCTGGCTGTCTGGAAAGCTGCGGTATTAGGCGTCTTGTTGGGGTCGCTGATTCAGGTACTTATTCCGCGAAACTGGCTGGTGAAAACCCTCGGGCAGCCACGCTTTCAGGGCACCTTGCTGGGGACGATTTTCTCTCTGCCGGGCATGATGTGTTCATGCTGTGCAGCCCCTGTGGCCGCAGGAATGCGCCGTCAGCGTGTCTCGATGGGCGGTGCACTGGCGTTCTGGATGGGCAACCCGCTGCTCAACCCGGCCACGCTGGTGTTTATGGGCTTTGTGCTCGGCTGGCATTTTGCGGCTATCCGCCTGGTTGCCGGGCTGCTGACGGTGCTGGTGGTGGCGACGCTGGTGCAAAATCTGGTGAAAGAGAAAGCGCCAGAGCCCGCTTCTGTTGAGCTGGACATCAGCGAGCCGCAGGGCAGTTTCTTTGCCCGCTGGGGTAAAGCGCTGTGGCAACTTTTCTGGAGCACCATTCCGGTTTATATCCTGGCGGTTCTGGTGCTCGGCGCGGCGCGCGTCTGGCTGTTCCCGCATGCGGATGGCGCGATTGATAACACGCTGATGTGGGTGATTGCGATGGCCGTTGCTGGCTGCCTGTTTGTGATCCCAACGGCGGCTGAAATTCCGATTGTTCAGACCATGATGCTGGCTGGCATGGGCACCGCGCCCGCGCTGGCGCTGCTTATCACCTTGCCGGCCATTAGTTTGCCGTCGCTTGTCATGCTGCGTAAGTCTTTCCCGGCAAAAGCGCTGTGGCTGACAGCGGGGCTGGTAGCGTTAAGTGGGGTGCTGGTGGGAAGCATTGCGCTTCTGTGAAAAAAAAAGCCCGGTGGCGCTACGCTTACCGGGCCTACAGTGAGGTTTTTTTATTTGATGTAAGTAAACGCGGTGGTGACGTGCTTCACGCCGCTGACCCGGCTGGCGATATCCGCTGCCGCTTTCCCTTCACGGTCGGTAACCAGACCCAGCAGGAACACTTCACCGTTTTCGGTCGTCACTTTTACGTTTGAGGATTTCACCTGATCTGAACCCAGCAGCTGGGAACGGACTTTTGTGGTGATCCAGGTGTCAGACGACGCCGTACCCAGGCTGATTGGCTGGCCCTGACGGATTTCATTGAAGACTTCCGTAGTGCCCTCAACGCCCATGGCGATCTGTTTCGCGCGGCTGGAGAGTTCGGTATTCGGTGACTGACCCGTCAGCAGGACTTTGCCCTGATAAGCCGTCACGTTGATACGCGCTTCTTTCTTAATTTGTTCGTCTTTCGACAGCGCACTGTTGACGCGCAGCTCCAGCGTACCGTCATCCACCTGCGTTCCTACAGAGCGTGGATCGGTCGCCGCTTTGGTGCCTACTGCGGCAGTACCCACGACAGCCGCAGCGATACATCCCTGAAGCAGCAATGCAGACATAAGGACTGCGAGGGTCGATAAAGCCTTCATAAAAACTCCTTAATCATCCTGGTGAGGGAAAAGCGTGTTATCGATCAAATCGCATAAGCAGTTTACCGTGAGCATATGCATCTCCTGAATGCGTGCGCTACGGTGAGACGGAATGCGGATTTCCACATCCTGCGGCCCCAGCAGACCCGCCAGTTCACCACCGTCATAGCCGGTTAAGGCGACGATAGTCATGTCTCGGGTGACCGCGGCTTCAACGGCTTTGACAATGTCCCGGCTGTTGCCGCGCGTGGAGATGGCCAGCAGCACATCACCGGCATGCCCCAGGGCGCGCACCTGCTTTGCGTAAATTTCGTCATGCAGACGATCGTTAGCAATCGCTGTTAAGACCACATTATCGGTATTAAGTGCAATGGCAGGTAAACTCGGGCGTTCGGTTTCAAAACGATTAATCATGCTGGCAGCAAAATGCTGTGCGTTGGCGGCTGAGGTACCGTTGCCACAACAGAGGATTTTGTTGCCATTAAGCAGGGATTGCACCAGCGTCATTGCAGCACGAGAGATCGCGTCCGGAAGGGCTTCCGCCGCGGCAATCTGAGTCTGGATGCTTTCTGTGAAGCACACTTTAATTCTTTCGAGCACGTTATCCCTTTTAAATCGTAATTATGCGTCTTCGCCAAAAGCGTTTTTAAGCCATTCGATCTCATTTCCGGTGAAGGCTATCACATCGAACCGGCAATCCACAGTATCAAAACTCCCATTATGGCGGGCAAGCCACAAGTGGGCAGTCTGTAATAATTTATGTTGTTTGGCGAGCGTCACGCTGGCGGCAGCACCGCCAAAACGGGAAGACTGTCGAAAGCGGACTTCTACAAACACAATCACCTGACCCTCTTTCATGATCAGATCAATTTCGCCGCCACGTCCGCGAACGTTAGCGGCGATAAAATGCAGTCCTTTGCCTTCAAGCCAGCGACGCGCTTTTAACTCCCACGCATCGCCGGTCTCTTTACGGCTTAACTGGCCGGGACGATTTGTCCCTGCTGGTATTTGAGCCATGATAACTTCCTGTTGATCACGCAGTCCTGCGTCGCGGTCAGATCGCCGGTGTTGCCGTTAAGCTCAAAGCCCGGTACCTGACGCATCTGGGTAAAGTGGTTCGCCAGCGCCCATGCATCGACCCCCATGGCATACAGACGCGCCAGTGAGTAGTCGTTACGTACGCTGCTCAGCGCCTGCTGCATCAGCGCCGGGTTGCTGCCCGCGAGCATCGGAATTTCACTGTACTGCAGGCCGTCCATTTCCAGACGGAAATCGGGGCCAGCGGTGCCTTGCGCGCTGCGGGAACTGGCATAGAGCGTTGCGCCGCTCTGGCTGCCGTTACGCATCGCAATCATCGGTTTGATAAAGGCGATCTCTTGCGGTGTGGCAACGATATAGGCCGCATCCACTTTTCCACCGCCGCCGATCTGCGCGTCGGTAGGTGGGGCAGGGATGGTCAGCCCACCAATGGTCACGCCCTGCTGCTGTGGCAGGCTGGCGGTCACCGGGCTGCCGTTAAGCGCGATACCCGCTCCGCCGTTTACGCCCGCGCGCAGTTCTGAGACGGAACCGAATTTCTGCTGCAGCACGATACCGCCGCCCAGCTTCTGCCACTCATCGGCGAAGGCATTCGCTACGCGATCGCCCAGCGTACTGCGCGGGATGAGCAACAGTGGAGCCTGTTTACCCTGCTCGTGGATATGACGTGCCGCATCGCGAGCTTCGTCTTCCGGAGAGAGCGCGAAGTAGCAAATATTGGCCCGGTTCTGAACCTGCTCCGGCTGGTTGAGCGCCAGCACGTTTAGCGTGGTATTGCTCTTCATCAGCTCTTCCACGTTGTTTTTCAACAGCGGACCGACAACGATGCTCGCCCCGTCCTGTTGCACCTGAGCCAGTACCTGGTCAAGCGGCTGCGAACTGGTGTCGTAAATTTTCAGTTCGGTGCCAGGATTAGCGCTGGTGGTCGCCACGGCCTGCGGCTGCGCGGCAGGTGGAGCGGTTGGTTGTGCTGGCTGTTGTTGAGTTTGTTCTGCTGTTGCCTCAGGCGCTGCAGGAGAAGCAGGTGTCTCCACTGGCGCCTGTGTTGCTGGTTCTGCAGCAGGCGGAGGCGTCGTCGGTGCGGTCACCGGGTTTTGCATCGTGCCTTGCGCCGGGGTTTGCGCCGTGGTCAGATCGCTGGTCTCGGCGGCGGAAGGGCTGACAACATCATTCACGTTGGCCGCCTGTGCTGCCTGCACCGGCACCGCGCTGCCCGTCACCGGCATGGTGCCGTTTTTCGCCGCTTCAAAGCCCTGTTGAATCGTACGGCCAAACACCGCCGCCTGACCATTCAGCGGCAGAAGCAGTGCAATTTTGCTGGTCGATGCTGGCTTAAAGTTCTGCACGTTCACCAGCTGGGTTGGCAGCATTTTGGCGCCCGGGTTTTGCGGGTAGCGAGTCTGCCAGTCGGTAATACCGGCCTTCAGCATCTTAGGGTCGGTGCGGTTGTTAAACCACATCTGTTGGAGATCAAGCCAGCCCTGCAGCACGTTCTCATCCGCGTTGATGACCAGCGCCTTTGCCTGATCCGGGGTCATGGCGGCAAGAGTCTGCCAGGTGGCATCAATATTTTTCTGCTTGTCGGCACCGGCAAGCAGCGGTTCCTGAGCGATAAGCGCGCGGAGCAGCGTCAGGGAAGGACGCCCCTGTTCAGCGGTGATACCCGCCTGCCAGAAGCGTGCCTGCTGGTTTTTATCCAGCGCGCTCAGGTCGATGCTACCCAGGATCTTTTTCGCGCTGTCATACTCTTTCTGCGCGACCTTCAGCTCGGCAGAGAGCAGGCTCTGCTCAAGACGCTGGGTATCGTTAAGATCTTTCGGCAGCTGGCCGAACAGCTCTGCAGCCTGCTGGGTTTTTCCCTCTTTCAGCAGTGCACGAATGGCGAGTAATTGCCAGTTGATCCTGGTATCATTTGAACTCTGCGACATTTGTTGCAGATAAAAGCCAGAATCAGCCTGAGCGGAACCCTCAAGATGGGCGGTGCTCTGGTCAGGTGCCTGGGTGCCGCAGCCTGCAAAGATCAGGGCTGCCAGCAGAAGCGGCACGCTGCGCGTGGCTTTTTTTCGAAGAAACGTTAACGGTACCATACTGTATCCAGTGATTTTTTTTACGCAATGCTCAATATTAAATCGGCAATACGGACGAAACAATGAAACAACACGAAACGGCAGATAATTCTCAAGGCCAGCTTTATATTGTACCTACTCCTATCGGGAATTTGTCTGATATTACCCAACGTGCACTCACTGTATTGCAAGCCGTTGATTTAATTGCGGCTGAGGACACTCGTCATACCGGTTTACTGCTGCAGCATTTCGCGATTAACGCCCGTTTGTTTGCCCTGCACGATCACAATGAGCAACAAAAAGCCGACACGCTGGTGGCGAAGCTCAAGGAGGGGCAGAACATTGCGCTGGTCTCCGACGCGGGAACGCCGCTGATTAACGACCCCGGCTACCATCTGGTGCGTACTTGCCGTGAAGCCGGCATTCGCGTTGTGCCCCTGCCGGGACCGTGCGCCGCGATTGCTGCGTTAAGCGCCGCAGGTCTGCCGTCTGACCGTTTCTGCTATGAAGGTTTTCTGCCCGCCAAATCCAAAGGCCGTCGCGACGTCTTAAAAGACCTGGAAGCGGAACCGCGCACCCTGATTTTCTACGAATCCACCCACCGCCTGCTGGAAAGCCTGGACGATATGGTGACCGTCTGGGGTGAGTCCCGCTACGTCGTGCTGGCGCGCGAGCTGACCAAAACCTGGGAAACCATTCACGGCGCACCGGTGGGTGAACTGCTGGCGTGGGTGAAGGAAGACGAAAACCGCCGCAAAGGTGAGATGGTGCTGATTGTCGAAGGGCATAAAGCAGAAGAGGATGCCTTGCCAGCCGATGCGCTGCGCACGCTGGCATTGCTACAGGCCGAATTGCCGCTTAAAAAAGCGGCTGCGCTGGCGGCGGAAATTCACGGCGTGAAGAAGAATGCCCTGTATAAGTACGCGCTGGAGCAGCAGGGGGAGTAAGCCAAATGAGCCGCTATCAGCCTCCTTTCACCATTACGTCTTCTGTGCTCAATCAGGTAGTTGAGATTGGTGAACTCCTGGGACTCTGGGCGGCACATTCCGGCAGGACGTCTCCATTACTCCGTAAAGAGAACCGTATCCGTACTATTCAGGCTTCGCTGGCGATTGAGCATAATTCTCTGACGACCGGGCAGGTGACTGCAATCATGGATGGTAAGCGCGTACTTGCCCCAGAAAAAGATATACAAGAAGTGCGCAACGCCATTCTGGCTTATGAACAGCTATCCAGTTGGAAGCCATGGAAACTCAATGATTTGCTCAGCGCTCATCGTATCTTGATGGCGGGTCTGGTTGATAATCCCGGTATGCTCAGAAAGGGAGATGTTGGGGTATATCGGGGAAGCCAGCTAGTCCATATGGCTCCCCCTGCTTCTCAGATGAATCGTCTGATGGACGATCTACTTGGCTGGCTCAAAGAGACCGATCTTCATCCACTGATTGCCAGTTCAGTCTTCCATTACGAATTTGAATTCATCCATCCTTTCTCGGATGGGAACGGTCGTATGGGGCGGCTATGGCAAACACTGATTTTAAGCCACTGGCGTCCTGAGCTTGCCTGGTTACCCGTAGAGACACTGATCCATTTTCAGCAGGCTCGTTATTATAAGATCCTGGGTGAGTGTGACAGGGCAAGTGATTGCACCGCGTTTATCGAATTCATGCTGCAAAATATCGCGGAGGCGTTGAGAGAAGGCATTGCCGCGCCACTGGCAATGTCGGAAGAAATGTCGGAAGAAATGTCGGAAAAAGAAAGTTCGATTCTGCAGCTTCTCACCGTTCAACCGAAAATGACCACTGCAATGCTGGCTTCAGTGTTGGGCGTGACGCCTCGTACCGTAGAGCGATATATCAGCACACTGCAGATGAAAGGTAAGCTAAAGCGAGAAGGCGCCAAAAAAGGTGGAAGCTGGCAGGTCATGCGTTGACCTGCTCAGCGAAACGTTGAAGCTATTTCCCTGGCGTCGCCTCAAACACCAGCGTTTCCAGCGGTTGTAGCGTAATCACCACGGCGTTTTTGTATTGTCCCGGTACGGTTGCATTACGGCCATACACCGCTCTCAGACTAAACTGCGCTGCCTCTCCTGTCGGGATTTCGAAATCTTTCGCTAAATCCAGATAGTAGCTTTGCGGCTTGTCCGAGGGGTTACGCAAGCCGAGTATGGCTTTCTCTTTACTCCACGAAGCCCAGCCGTAAACCTGAAGCGCCGTCGGGTCTCCGCCTATCCAGTGGGTATCCACCAGCACGCTGGCGTTTTCCCGCGACCATTTTGCCGCCTGCGCAAGGGTATCCCACTTCGCCTTGTTAAGCATTGAAGGAGTGATATACAGCTCCTGCAGCTGCGTGCCGGTCGCGAAGTAGCTCCAGACCTGATCGGCAAAATCGCTGTCCGTTTGTACTTTCTCCAGCCCGTAATAGGCGTTTTCCGCGCTGACGATCCCGTGGTACATCAGCGAGTTCAGCGGGAACAGCGGACCTTTGCGCACAATGGAGCGGTACGTTTCGGCATCGCGGTAGGTCATCCACTGCTGTACCGGCGTGCCGGGCCCGTACAGGTTAATGTCATCGCCCTGGCGCCAGATCGAGTCGGCGTAGAACAGCCAGGATGGGCTGGCGTTGGTGCCGGTCGTCAGGTTGATAAACAGATTTGGGTTGGCGCTGCGCATGTTATGTAGCAGAGCGATAGAGGCGTCAAAATCCGAGGCAAACGGGCTGCCCTGAATATGCGCGTTGGCATTACCCATCCCGTCCAGCTTGAATGAGGTAATGCGTTCGTTTTTGATAAGCTTAACGATCTGCTCATTGAAGTTCTTAAAGTAGTTCGGTCCTGACAGGGCCAGCTTCCCGTCGACGGTTTCAAACCCATACTCTTTTGCATGCGAGACGCGAACGTCGCGCGGCTTGTTGTAGCCCCCCCACGGTGAGAGCCACAGTCCGACCGAGCTGTGCAGGCTGTCGGCTTTTTCCCGAACCTTGCCAAAACCGTCGCTGAATGCCGGGCCAAATAGCCAGCGCCCGGTAAGGTCGTCCCAGCCGTCGTCCAGCAGGAAGGCGTCCAGCGCCACGCCGCGTCCGGTAATGAACTCCTTATTCCACTCGTCCATCCGCCCCAGAACATCCTGCTCGGTGTACGGATTGAAAAAGCCGATATCCATCCAGCTGTTGTAGTGCAGATAAGGCTTGTACGGTCGCGGACGCACGGCATCAATAAACTGGTTCACGCTGCGGCGCAGCTGGCTGATTTCCGGGAAGGTGCCGAACCAGGTGGTAAAGCTGACCGGCGACTCTGGCTGGATCGGCGTTTTCAGTTCTACGTTGAGATTGGTGGTCGCTTCATAGGCGTAAGTGTTAACGATGGGCTTGTCCGGCAAAATAAAGAACGAATCAGCAACGATCGGCGAGCTGTTGATCGCCCCGTCAACATAGGGTGCCTGAGACTGCTTTTTCGTCGGGAAGAAGGTAATTTTCGCCACGTCTCGTGGCTGGCCGACTGCGGCAACGGTGTAGTCGATGCTGGAGTATTTTCCCTTCACCAGGTTCAGCTTCACCGTTACGTTAAAGTCCGGATGGGTAAAGTCGACGACAATAGCGTTGTCCTGCTTTTCGACGTGCTTAATGGTGAAATCCGCGGTGTGGATTTTTGTCTCGTCCGGCAGCGTCAGGAAGAACAGCTCCTGCGGCGTGAGCGGATGGTTAGCCTTATTGTCCTTAACCACTACCGTTGAGTTTGCGTCATCAAATGACAGAGCAATATTGTCGTTATTGAGCACGTAGTTGGTGGCCAGAGCACCGTGAGAAACAAACAGGGCCAGCAGCGAGAGAGTGAGCACTTTTTTCATCGGTTAAGATCCTAATCAGAAATGCTTCAGCATTCGGTTGATGGATTGCTCCAGCCAGTAGCGCTGGGTGCCGAAGTTAATCCGCAGGTAGTTTTCGCCGTTTTGCACGTAGTGGCTGCCGTCTTCAATCACGACACCGGCCTGCTGGGCGAAATGTTGGGTCAACTCTGTGGCGCTGCGGTCGTCGGCGCTTACGTCTATCCAGGCCAGATACGACGATTCCGGGTTCATCATCTTCCACGCCGGGAAGTGGGTCTGAATAGCGTCCGCAAGGTAGCGGGCATTGCCTTGCAGATAGTCGTTGAGCGCGTCGAGCCACGGCAGGCCGTGCTGGTAGGCGAGAATAATCCCCCATACGCCGAACATATTGGGTGAGGTAATCGAGTTCTTCTCAAGCTGCTGGCGGAAGCGCTGGCGCAGCGAATCGTCCGGGATCATGGAGTAGGACGTTTTCAGCCCGCCCAGGTTGAAGGCTTTATTTGGCGACGTCAGCACGATCAGGTTGTCCAGTGCGGCACAGCCCGAGGTCAGACAGCTGACGAATGTGCCTTTCAGAATGTGCTCTGCGTGAACCTCATCGACCACCAGAATCGTGCCGTAGCGTTTACAGAGATCGGAGACCTGGCGTATCTCATCCGCGCGCCAGATCCTGCCCGAGGGGTTATGCGGCGAGCAGAAGAACCACAGTTTTGGACGGTGGGTTTTGAGCTGATCTTCAACCAGATTAAAATCCAGCTGATAGCGGTTTTCCTTCACGGACAGCGGGTTAGCAAGCACCCGCACGCCCTGGCGCTGTGCCGCCATCGCAAACGGATCGTAGACCGGCGTGTTCATCATCACGCTATCGCCAGGCGTGCAGAACGCCTGGACCGTGTAATGCAGCGTGGAGACGGTGCCGTAGGTCAGGGTGAGCCACGACTTCTCCACCTCAACCTGATGACGCGTGCGCTGGAAGGCCATCACCGCGTCGTAAAATTCGTCGAAGCTCCAGGTATAGCCAAAGGTGCCGTGCTCCACGATGCGCTGGAAGCCTTCAATAACGGCCGGCGGCGAGGTGAAGTCCATGTCTGCGATCCACAGCGGGATAAACCCCTGCGGGACATCACCAAAGCGTGAGCAGACAAACGCATGGTCCCATTTACGGCACTTATCGCTTTTACGCTCGATGATTTTGTCGAAATCAAACACAACAACCCCCTGTTAGATTAAGGCTTCAATGCCGGTTTTGACGCTCTGCACCTGCGGGCCGATGATCACCTGAACGCTGTGAGCATCCAGCACCACCACCGACAGGGCGCCAGCCGCTTTCAGCTCCTGCTGATCGATAAGCCCCATCTCCTTCACGACCAGGCGCAAGCGGGTGATGCAGTTGTCGAGCGACTCGATGTTCTCTTTGCCACCGAGCGCGCGCAGGATAAGCCCGTGATCGTATTTCGATTTTCCACGCGCGCGGGTGTTGGCTTCGACGGCCTGCTGCGCACCCTGCGCGTCCACTTCACGTCCCGGCGTCTTGATATCGTGTTTGAGGATGTACCAGCGGAAGACGAAGAAGTAGATGGCAAACCAGGCGATACCGACCGGGAACAGCAGATACCATTTGGTCGACATCCCCTGCATCACGCCGAAGATCAGCAGATCCAAAATCCCGCCGTCGGTGTTGCCGATGGTGACTCCCAGCAGGGCCATCACCATCAGCGCCAGGCCCGACATCACGATATGGAAGGCGTAAAGCGCGGGGGCGATAAACAGGAACAGAAACTCAATCGGTTCTGAAATACCGGTGACGACGGAAACCAGCACGCCGGAAAGCAGCAGCCCCTTAATTACCGGGCGGTTTTCCGGACGCGCGGTGCGGTAGATGGCGTACGCCACGGCAGGCAGGCCAAAGATAAAGGTCGGCATAAAGCCTTGTGACAGAAACGCGGTAACGTGCGGGCTAAACGGCAGTCCGGCTTTCAGCTCGGCGTAGAAGATATTCAGCGCGCCGGCCACTTCATGGCCGTTGACCATCTCAATGCCGCCTGCCGGCGTGAAGCGCACCATCGCCAGCAGGATATGGTGCAGACCAAAGGGTTTAAGCAGCAGCACGCCTACACCGTACAGGAACGGTCCGAAAACGCTGGTGCTCTGAATGATATGGCCAATTCCGGCAATGCCCAGCGCCACGTATTCCCACAACAGCGGGATAAACAGCCCGACCAGCGACAGCGTGAGTGCGGTAATGATGGGCACAAAACGAATGCCGCTAAAGAACGCAAAGGCGTCATGCAGCACCGTGTCCTGAAAACGCTCGTGCAGGAAGTAAGTGATTACCCCCACCACGATGCCGCCCAGTACGCCCATCTCCAGGGTCTGGATCCCCAGCACGATCGATTGTCCTACCTGTCTCATGGTGGCGGCGTCGGCAAGCTGGTGGGTGGCGGTCAGGTAGTAGTTGATGCTCATGTTCATCAGCATATAGCCAACGAACCCGGCAAAGGCGCCCACGGCCTTGTTGCGTTTGGCGAGGCCCATCGGGATAGCCATGGCAAACATCAGCGGCAGATAGGTAAAGGCGAAGCCGCCCACCATGGCGATAAAGCCAAAGGTCAGCTGCGTTAACTCGCCGCCCAGAAAGGGAAAGCTTTTAATAGTGGAAGGGCTGGTGACGGAGCTACCGATACCCAGCAGCAACCCCATAAAGGCCAGCAGAGAGACGGGGAACATAAACGTCTTTCCCAGGCTTTGGAAAAATTCCCACGCTTTCGATTTAAACGACTTTTCCTGTGTCATGTAGGGACTCCTCGGATTTTTAGGATAATGGAAGGCGCTGTCCGGCTTAAGGACGCGCCTTCATATTTGCGAGGCTTATAGTTATTTTTTAGGTATTGACGTAATGCGCGATGGGATCAGGCTTCGGCAGGAAGCAGGAGCCGGTTTGCCGAGCCGCAAACGGCGATCTTGCTTCTGACCACCTCTTTCATGGCGTCCATGCCTACCCGCATGTAGAAGCGCGGATCGTTCCCCTGCGGGTTTTCGGCAAACCAGGCTTTAACCGCGTCAGAGAAGGCAATTTTCAGCTCGGTGGCCACGTTGACTTTGCATACGCCCAGCTCGATGGTGCGGCGAACAAACTCATCCGGCACATCGCTCGCGCCGTGCAGCACCAGCGGCACGGTGACCACTTCGCGGATTTCCGCCAGCCGCTGGAAGTCGATTTTCGGACGTTTGGTATACAGGCCGTGTGCGGTGCCGATGGCGACGGCAAGGCTATCGACGCCGGTCAGTTCGACGAAGCGTTTCGCCTCCTGCGGATCGGTGAGGAACGCGCTTTCGGCGTCTACGCTCATGTCATCTTCCACGCCGCCCAGACGGCCCAGCTCGGCTTCGACGCTGCAGTCGTTGAGGTGGCAGAAATCGACCACCGACTTCACCAGTTTCACGTTTTGTTCAAACGGATAGTGGCTGCCGTCGATCATCGCGCTGCGCACGCCCGCGTTGACCTTGCGGCGTATATCATCCAGCGATTCGTGGTGATCGAGATGCAGCGCCAGCGGCATGTTGTAGGTGTGGGAGTACGCGCTGCACAGGGCGTAGATCTCTTCCAGCGCAATATGCTTAAAGGTGCCCGGCGTGCCCGCGAGGATCACCGGCGATCGCATTTCGCTGCACGCTTCAAGGATCGCCTGGATCGTCTCCGCGTTGTGGATGTTGAACGCCGGAACGGCGTAGCCTTTTGCCTGTGCGTCCTGCAGAAGATATTTGGTTGAAATGATACTCATGATCCGATCCTCTTAAGCCTGCCACGGATGAATAACAACGCCCTGCACTACACGGTTGACCGTCCCGCTGGCGGATGGCGTATCGGGCGTATTGCCTACGCTGAGCGACTGGGTGAGTGCAAAGACCTGGGCATACATCAGGAAGCAGAACGCCTGTTCCATATCGATAAACGGACGTGAAGGCGGCAGCAGAATGTGCGGACCCGCTTCAATGACCGGATCGTTTTCAGCGGCGATGGCGACGACGCGCAGGGCCTGGCGATCGCGGCGCAGCTCGGCCAGCAGATCCAGATCGTACTGACGCGTATACGGATGGCTGGAGATAAACACCACCACCAGCGTTTCGCTATCGACCAGCGACTTCGGCCCGTGACGGAAGCCCGTCGGGGAATCGTAAAACGCCGCCAGCTTGCCCGCCGTCAGCTCCAGCACCTTCAGCGCCGATTCGCGCGCCGCGCCCTGCAGGCCGCCGCTTCCCAGATAGACGACGCGTTTCCACGCTTCATTGCCAAAGACGCCGTGGCTGAAATCGCCGAGCGCGGTGAGGATCGCCTGACAGCGATCGGCGACGTCGCGGAAGGTGTGGCTATTGATTGTTTCCGGCGCGAACACCGCCAGACAGCTCGCCATCATGGTGGTAATGCTGCTGGTCATCGCGAACCCGCGATCGTGCGTTTCGGCAGGCATCAGCAGGGCAAAGGCGTTATCGCTGTCGACGGCGTTTTGGTACAGGCTCCCCGCCTCGTTGCAGGTGATCGACAGGTGGTAGCACTCCGGCACGAACTGGTTTGCCAGCTCGACGGCCGCGACGCTTTCCGGGCTGTTGCCGGAGCGGGCAAACGAAATCAGCAACAGCGGATGCGCAGGGCTGAAGTAGTCCACCGGGTTCGTGACCAGATCGGTTGTCGGCACGGCAGTGAAGTTTTTCCCGGTGTAGCTCGCGAGCCAGGGAGAAACGATATCGCCGATAAAGGCGGATGTGCCCGCGCCGGTCAGGACGATCCGCAGATCCTCCTTGCGCAGCAGCGGCGTCAGGAAACTGTCGATCGAAGCACGCAGGTTATCGATGTTGTTGAGCGAGCGGATCCAGCTGGCAGGCTGCTGGCGGATCTCTTCCTCTGTCCAGGTGCCGGTTGTCGCGGCGGTAGTGGTTTGTGGCATAACTCAGTCCTTAGTCGTGTGAATTCCACATCAGACGCTGGCAATCGTGTCGCTATCTTTCGTTTCGTTTCACTTGTTCACTTAAGCAGTTAAATAAAATCTATAGAAAAGAAATCGAAACTTCAATGAAAGAAAAGAAATAAAACGAAAAGTGTGATCGTGAAAGGAAAGGGAAGAGTTAAGGAAAGGAAAAGAAAGGCCTTACGATCGGGTGCCGTAAGGCCAACAGGAGACACAATGAAAGGGCTAAAGGGAGAGAGCCTGTCCCTGAATCCAGATCTGCTGGAGGTGTAAACCCCCGTCCAGCGCAATGATATTGGCGCGTTTACCCGGGGCTAAGGATCCTAGCTGACCGTCAACGCCCAACAGCCGGGCAGGGTGCAGCGAGGCCATATGGATAGCGTCTTCGGCGGTTACGCCCGCATACTCCACCATATTCCTGACCGCGGCATCCAGCGACAGCGTGCTGCCCGCTAGCCCGCCGGAGCCGGTTCGAACCACGCCGTTTTGCATCGAGACCTCTTCGCCACAAAGCGTATACCGTCCGTCCGGCATACCTGCCGCCTCCATTGCATCGGTAATCAGCACCACGCGCTCCTGCGCGCAGCAGCAGCATAAGCGCATCGCCCCCGGATGGACGTGGTGCCCGTCGGCAATCAGCTCCAGCCACGCCCGTTTGTCCGTAAGCCCTGCGCCGACCATTCCGGGCTCTCTGTGGTGCAGCCCCGTCATGCCGTTGTAGCAGTGAACCAGCCCGTCGGCACCCGCATCAAACGCGGCAAGTGTTTGCCGGTACGTGGCAGCGCCGTGGCCCAGCATCACGCGTATCCCGCGCTGTTTAAGATGGCGAATCGCCTGCAGCGCGCCGGGTTTTTCTGGCGCGAGCGCCACCACCCGTAGCGTGCCCTGTGAAACGTCAGCCAGCCTGTCCAGCTCGACGATATCCAGCTCCCGGAACAGCTCCGGCGGATGCGCCCCTTTGTTCTGCGGCGTAAAGTACGGTCCTTCCAGATAGCTGCCCAGGATCTGCGCGCCCGAGCCGCCGGACTGACTGCGCCGGGCGATACGCATCAGCGCGGCGTGGATGGCCTTCAGCGGCGCGGTCACGGTGGTGGGCAGAAATGCGCCCACGCCTTCGCGGGCTTTATGCATTGCCAGGGTGTCCAGCACGCCGGGCGCATCATCCATGACGTCCACGCCAGCGCCGCCGTGGACGTGCGTGTCGATATAGGCCGGGCAAAGCAGCTCCGCATCCCGCGTCGTAACGCCCGCCGGGATGGGTTCAATCGCCGCAACCGCACTGCTTTCAATGCGTAGCTGGTGGTCGTCCAGCCAGCCCTGTTCGGTAAGGATCCGTCGCGCGCGCAGCAGCTGGCTCATATCCCTTCCTCAGCAGGGGCTTCCTCATGACAGCGCCCAAGCTCATCCACCAGGCTGGTCAGGCCGCGATGGCCACACGCGAGCGCCTGCAGACGAAACGCTTCGCTACTTAACCCGTCGCGTTCCAGCACCATTTCCAGCAGAAGTTGCAGGTTGGTGCCGGTGATCACTTCCCATCCCGGCTTTTGCATCGCAAGCGTTGACGCTACGCGAAACGGCGTACCGCCGAGCAGATCGGTAAGAAACACGATATCGTACTGGGGATCCAGTTCAGTTACCGCCTGCTCAAGCTGCGCGGTTAGCCGCGCAGTCGAGGAGGTTTCCGGGAAATCGATGGCGATAAACTGCGGCTGTTCGCCGAGGATCTGCTTCATCGCCTGTTCAAGTCCGCTGGCAAACCCACCGTGACCCGTCAAAATGATGCCTAACATCGCGACCTCTTTGCTTTTACAGGAAGTGACAGAATTTACCGACAACGCCCAGCACCACGGTGATACCAATCAGGCGCAGCGGGCTCCAGCCACGACGCACCAGCCAGAACATGGTCAGGGTATAGACCAGCGGCAGAAATGCGGGCATCAGCTTGTCGATGACGTCGGCTTGCAGTTTGACAACCGCATCCCCGGCTTTGATTTCAAGCGTGGTATTCAGGCGCACATAGGTTGCTACCAGCGCGCCGATCACCGTCATCCCGACGATAGACGCAGCGTGGCCGACCTTTTTGGTGTTGGCTTTAATCAACGGGATCGCGGCAACGCCCATCCGGTAGGCGTAGTGCGCCAGACCAAAGCGCAGGCCGAGGTGCACCACGTTAAACAGCACGATAAAGACCACCGCACCCAGAATCGAACCCTGTAGCGCCAGGCTGGCACCAATACCGCCGCAGATGGGCAGCAGCGTGAGCCAGAACATGGCATCGCCAATGCCGCCGAGCGGCGCGCCCACGGCAATTTTGGTGCTCTGGATGCTGTTCACATCCTGCTTGGAGCGCTCCATCGCCAGAATGATGCCGATAACAAAGGTGACCAGGAACGGATGGGTATTGAAGAATCCCATGTGGCCTTTCATCGCCCGCGCCAGGTCCCGCTTGTTGGTGTGGATCTTTTTCAGCCCAGGCAGTAATCCATACAGCCAGCCGGAGGCCTGCATACGCTCGTAGTTAAACGAGGCCTGTAATAGCATGGAGCGCCATGCGACACGGTTAATGTCCTTTTTCGTCAGTTCGGCACCGATGCTCTGGTCTTCATAGATGTTTTCGTTTACGCCGGTGAGCAGGGTTTCTTCACTTTCAGACACGCCTGGCAGAGTGGTTTGATTAGATGCCATCTTCGAATTCCTCTTTCTGGGCCGTTGACGCAGTCGGTTCAGGTGATTTACGCATCAGGTCGATCAGCGCCATCGCCAGCGCAGCAGCCGCAATCGCCAGCACCGGAAGTTTCAGCCAGGCCGCAGCGACAAAACCGATAATGAAGTAAGGGATGTAGACGTTTTTCATCATGATCTTCAGCAGCACGGCGAAGCCGATGGCTGGCATGATGCCGCCTGCAACACCGAGACCGTCTATCAGACGTTCCGGCAGGACATCAATGGCGGTTTTCGCGTGCTCTGCACCGAAGTAAATTGGCAGAAAAGCGCAGAGAAAGTAGAAGATACCCAGCGCCAGCAGGGCAAGATAGTTAACCCGTTCAATACCGTGCGTGTCCGCATTAGCCGCCATGCGATCGCAACGGGACATGACGCCGGACATCACGGAGAAGAGGAAGGTAATGCCCATTTGTACCGCAACAGCAAACGGTACAGCGACCCCAACGGCGACATCCGGTTTCACGCCTGTGGTAATGGCAAACGTGGTGCCGACAATGGTGCCGATAATCACGTTTGGCGGTTGCGCACCAGCCAGCGGCGCCAGACCCATCCAGACCAGCTCTAACGTGCCGCCGGTCAGAATGCCGGTATGCAGATCGCCCAGAATCAGACCAACCAGTGGCCCCAGTACCACCGGGCGGTGCATGTGTGTTAACCCGTTAAACATATCCAGGCCCGCGATAAAGGCGAGAAGCCCCAGCGCGAAAGCCTGCAACAGACTGATTTCCATTGTGAATCCCTCATAGCAGTTTAAAGAGATCCAAAGCAGCCTCTGTTGGAACGCCCTGAACGATGCATTCCACCCCGGCCGCTTTCAGGCCGTTGAACGCAGTGATATCGTTCGCGTCGACAGATACCGTTTTGGCAATTTGCCGTTTGCCACTGGCGTAATGCATGTTTCCGACGTTAATACGGGTGATGGGCACGCCGCCCTCTACCAGCGTTAAAAAATCGGCGGGTGATTTACAGACCAGCAGAATCTTCTGGCGGTCAGCGGCGCGGTGAATGTTGTCGATAACTTTTTGCAGAGACCAGAAGCGCACGGCGATCCCTTCCGCAAGTACCATTTCCATCAGGTTCTGTTGAACCGGATCGTCTGCAACCTCGTCATTTGCCACCAGAACCAGGTTCGCCCCCGCAAACCCTACCCACTGAACGCCCACCTGTCCGTGGATCAGGCGTTCATCAATGCGGCATAAGACAATGTTTGGCATAGTGTTTTCCTCTTTTTTAATTATGCGTGTTGAGTCGGTACGCCTTCGCAGGCGGCATGGTACTGCTGGAGTATGTCCTGAATGTGGTCAATGATGAGTTCCCGCGGTGTCGACTTGAGAGCGCCCTCGCGAACTTTGCCGTATTGCAACGGCAAATACTGACTGATGAGCGGCAGCGGGATGGGTTCGTCATCCAGGTTGCGGACCAGTCGTTCAAAGGCATCGTCAATCTCGCTGTCTGGCCAGTAATAGCGCACGCGGTCGGAGTAGCTGTAGCCTCGTGCCAGCCGCCGTGCGTTGCCGTCACCGTGATAATGGCTTTGCCAGTACTCGGGGCGATCGAGCATCACGTTTTCCAGTACGTGACGCAGGCCAGAGCTGGCTTTGGCTGGCAGCAGCTCCTCTTCAATGGCGGCCAGTGAGAACAGCGCTTCACGCAGGGCAAAGGTCAGGGCCGGGCCGACTTTTAAGATTGCAAAGTGATCTTTCACCAGCTGGCGCAACGCCTGTGATGTCTGGTAGTCAGTGGAGTGCGCTTCAAATACCAGCGTGTCATAGGTTTCAACCATTTCACTCAGGGCGATGGCTTTTTGCGGTTGATAATCGCAGACGTGGGCGTGGTCGAACTCCACGCCAGGCTGAACCACCAGGCCGATAATGCGTGGCCAGATGTCGTTCAACCCCACTTTCTCAAATGCATGGCGATGCGCTTCAAGCGTGGCGCGCGCCGCCTCAGGCGTGGTGACTTCAAGTTCACTCAGCGTTTCATGTGCACCACCGGGAACCGGCACCTCCGTGCCAATAACGTAGACCAGATCGGCTACACCAAATTTCGCACGGCAGGTGTCTTCGGCAATTTTGGCCAGACGCGCGGCGCGCTCAGCGACGATGGCATCGGTTAAGGGAACCGGATCGTCCTCGCAGGACATACTGCAGTCCAGATGGATCTTCTTAAACCCCGCAGTGACGTAGCTTCTGATCAGATCGTCGGCGTTCGCCATCGCCTGTAAAGCCGGCAGGTTTTGCCACCGGTTTGGGCCCAGGTGATCGCCGCCGAGGATCAATTGTGACGTCGGAAAACCAAGGAACTCCGCCAGCCTGCTAACGAAACCGTGAAAATCGGCGGGCGTCATGCCGGTGTAGCCGCCAAACTGATCCACCTGGTTTGAGGTCGCTTCGATCAGCAGTGGCGTGCAGCGTAACTGGGCGTAACGAATGGCCGCTTCAAGTACCAGTGGATGTGCGGAACAGACGGCATAAATTCCGTTTGCCTTCCCCCGTTTATGTTGTTCCACCATTTCTGTCAGATGTTTCACTTTCCTCTCCATTTCGGATGGTGTTGGTAGTCATCTTTCGTTTTGTTTCATTTAATCCTGCATTATGGTGATGTAAAAATAAAACGAAAGATAATAGTTTTCCGATCTGTTTCACAAAAGAAACATAATGAAAGGTTTCAGCGTTGAGCTTGTTTGCGTATGTCCCCCAGACAGCGCTTGCATTCCACAAAAAGAAAGGCGTTAATAGGCAAAACGAAATGAAACGAAAGTGTATTGATTAAGGACTTCATATGAATAGCTCCGATTCATCCGCAGAAAAGCGCGTCACCGGTACCAGTGAAAGGCGAGAGCAGATCATTCAGCGGTTGCGGGCGCAGGGAAGCGTGCAGGTTAACGATCTTTCTCATTTATATGGCGTATCGACAGTGACGATCCGTAACGATCTGGCATTCCTGGAAAGGCAGGGCATCGCTGTTCGCGCTTACGGCGGGGCGCTAATTTGTGAAGGTAATGTGCCCGGCATCGAGCCCTCCGTTGAGGATAAAAGTTCGCTCAATACGGCGGTCAAGCGCAGCATCGCTCAGGCCGCCGCCGCGCTGGTGAAGCCGGGCCATCGCATTATTCTCGACTCTGGCACCACGACCTTTGAAATTGCCAGAATGCTGCGCCAGCACACGGATGTCATTGCCATGACCAATGGAATGAATGTGGCGAATGCGTTGCTGGAAGCGGAAGGGGTGGAACTGCTGATGACCGGCGGCCACTTGCGTCGTCAGTCGCAGTCTTTCTATGGCGACCAGGCGGAACAGTCCTTACAGAATTATCACTTTGATTTGCTGTTCCTGGGCGTTGATGCCATCGATCTGGATCGTGGCGTGAGCACGCATAACGAGGATGAAGCGCGTCTGAATCGCAAAATGTGCGAGGTGGCAGAGCGCATTATCGTTGTGACTGATTCCAGCAAGTTCAACCGCTCAAGCCTGCATAAAATCATTGATACGCAAAGGATTGATATGATTATTGTCGATGAGGGCATTCCGGCGGAAAGTCTGGATGGATTGCGTAAAAGCGGGATTGATGTAGTGCTGGTTTCCCCCTCACCCTAACCCACCGGGAGAGGGGACCGTTCGCTGCTTTTTTTGCCCTCTCCCCTTAGGGAGAGGGCAGGGTGGGAAGTCATCACGTCACTGGTGCCGGGTTAAACACCGCCAGCTGGTTATGTAATCCCCATTGGTCCGAGAACGTTTTCTTCCGCCCGCTTGCCACGTCCAGAATGAAGTGGAATAGCTTCCAGCCCACGTCCTCAATGCTCTCTTCTCCGGTGGCGATGGTTCCCGCGTTGATATCCATTAAGTCGTACCAGCGGTTTGCCAGCTCGGTGCGCGTCGCCATTTTGATCACCGGGACTGCCATCAGGCCATACGGCGTGCCGCGTCCGGTGGTAAAGACCTGCACCGTAATGCCGGATGCCACCTGCTGGGTGCCGCAAACAAAATCGCTGGCAGGCGTTGCCGCGTAGATCAGGCCGCGTTTGGTCGGCCGCTGTCCCGGAGAGAGGACTTCCACAATCGCGCTTTGGCCGGATTTAGCAATCGAACCCAGGGCTTTTTCCACGACGTTCGCCAGGCCCCCTTTTTTGTTTCCCGGAGACGGATTCGCGCTACGGTCGGTTTTACCCATGTCGAGATAGTTATCGTACCAGGCCATCTCCTCAAGCAGGCGCTGGCCCACTTCTTCATTGACGGCGCGCGGCGTCAGTAAATGGATGGCATCACGGACTTCGGTCACTTCAGAGAACATCACCGTCGCACCGCAACGAACAAGCAGGTCGGACGCGAAGCCCACCGCCGGGTTGGCTGTCACGCCAGAGAACGCATCGCTGCCGCCGCACTGGGTTCCCACCACCAGGTCAGAGACGGGGCAGGTTTCGCGCTGGCGTCGGTTGAGTTTATCCAGATGACGCTCAGCAACCTGCAGAATATCGTCGACCATCGACCGGAACCCAATGTGGCGTTCGTCCTGCAGGCGTACAATGCTGGCCTCGTCTGCCGGAATGGCTTTGACGTCTTCGGTACCCTGCAGCAGACGCTCAGGCTGGAGTTTTTCGCACCCCAGACCAATCACCATCACCTCGCCGCCAAAATTCGGGTTGAGGGCAATATTATGAATGGTACGGATCGGCACGACCGCCGCTGGCGCGTTGATCGCTACGCCACAGCCATAGAGATGGTTCAGGCCAACCACGCCATCGACGTTCGGGTATTTCGGCAGCAGATCGCGTTCGATGATTTTCACCACGTAATCCACCACGCCCGCCACGCAGTGTACGCTGGTGGTGAGACCAAGAAGATTTTTGGTACCGACGCTGCCGTCCGGATTGCGATAGCCTTCAAAGGTATAGCCTTCCAGTGGGGGAAGCGGTTCCGGTACGCGGGTGGCAAGTGGCAGGGTGTTCAGCGGTGGCGCTTTTGGCAGTTCAACCAGCGACTCCTCAATCCAGCTTCCCTGCGGAATTGCGCGAACGGCATAGCCGATGACTTCACCGTAACGCACGATCTCCCCATGGGCAGGAATATCGACCAGTGCGACCTTATGCCCCTGGGGAATATGTTCAATTAACGTCAGTCCGTCCGGGAAGCGTGTTCCCGCTTTTAAGCCATTGTCATTGACAATAATCGCCACGTTATCCGTATCGTGAACTTTTATATAAAACGCCGTCGGCGATGCCTCTCTCATTTCAATATCGGCCATTATTCACATTTCTCCGGCAAAGTGTCAGATAGTAAATTTAACCCGTTGGATAATCGTTTTATTCTCGAGGAAATAAAGGATGTCAGCAGAAGACAGTTAAAAATGTGATCGCGATCGCGTCAGGCTAACTAATCCCTGATTCTGTGCATTAGCGCCCACAGCGTTGGGCATATGCTCAAAATGGCGTTGAAATGAGGCGCAATACTTGAGCATAAAAACAATGTGCTGTTGTGAAGTGACGATTATACTGAAGGACGATTTTATATTGCCAACATTCAGTCAGAGAAATAAATATAAAAACAATGTGTTTCGCAATAAATAATCCCGGCTCAAACTGCGGAATTAAAAAGGTATAAGTGATGAATAACAATATCTTCCCGAATACGTTTAAAACGGCCCTCGCGGCGCACCAGATCCAGATTGGCTGTTGGTCTGCGCTGGCAAACCCAATAAGTACTGAAGTGCTGGGCCTTGCTGGTTTTGACTGGCTGGTGCTCGACGGCGAACATGCGCCAAATGATATCAGCACCTTTATTCCGCAACTGATGGCCCTGAAAGGCAGCGCCAGCGCCCCGGTGGTGCGAGTGCCAACCAATGACCCGGTGATCGTCAAACGTTTGCTGGATATCGGGTTCTACAATTTCCTCATCCCGTTTGTGGAAACCCAGGAACAAGCGGCGCTGGCCGTGGCGTCAACGCGCTACCCGCCGGAAGGGATCCGCGGCGTCTCCGTCTCACACCGCGCCAACATGTTCGGCACCGTGCCGGACTACTTCGCGCAGTCCAATAGCAACATCACTGTTCTGGTGCAGATTGAGAGCCAGCAGGGGGTTGATAACCTCGACGCTATTGCAGCCACAAACGGTGTGGACGGTATCTTTGTCGGCCCAAGCGATCTGGCTGCCGCCTTTGGCCACCTGGGCAATGCCAGCCACCCTGACGTGCAGCGTGCGATCCAGCACATATTTGCTCGCGCCAAAGCACACGGTAAACCGAGCGGCATACTGGCGCCGGTTGAAGCCGACGCTCGCCGTTATCTGGAGTGGGGAGCCACCTTTGTTGCCGTCGGCAGCGATCTCGGGGTGTTCCGCTCAGCGACGCAGAAATTAGCGGACGCTTTTAAAAAATAACCATCATTGAGGAAACAGTTATGACGCTGAAAGTGGGTTTTATTGGCCTGGGGATCATGGGTAAACCAATGAGTAAGAACCTCATCAAAGCGGGTTACTCACTGGTGGTCTCCGATCATAATCCGCAATCTGTGGCCGAGGTGATGGCGGCTGGCGCAGAAACCGCCTCCACCGCCAAAGCGATTGCTGAGCAGTGCGATGTCATCATTACTATGCTGCCAAACTCCCCGCATGTTAAAGAGGTCGCGCTGGGGGAGAACGGCATCATTGAGGGCGCAAAGCCCGGCCTGGTGCTGATTGATATGAGCTCTATCGCACCGCTTGCAAGTCGTGAAATCAGCGAGGCGCTAAAAGCGAAGGGCGTGGATATGCTGGACGCGCCGGTCAGCGGCGGTGAGCCGAAAGCGATCGACGGCACGCTGTCGGTGATGGTCGGCGGGGATAAAGCTATTTTCGATAAATACTATGACCTGATGAAAGCGATGGCAGGCTCCGTGGTGCATACGGGTGAAATTGGCGCGGGCAACGTGACCAAGCTGGCGAACCAGGTCATTGTGGCGCTGAACATCGCCGCGATGTCTGAAGCGCTGACGCTGGCAACCAAAGCGGGCGTTAACCCGGACCTGGTCTATCAGGCGATTCGCGGTGGTCTGGCGGGAAGTACCGTGCTGGATGCCAAAGCGCCGATGGTGATGGACCGTAACTTCAAGCCGGGATTCCGTATCGACCTGCACATTAAAGATCTGGCGAACGCGCTCGATACGTCCCACGGCGTAGGCGCACAGCTGCCGCTGACCGCGGCGGTGATGGAGATGATGCAGGCGTTGCGTGCAGATGGTCTGGGCACGGCCGATCACAGCGCGATTGCGTGCTACTACGAAAAACTGGCAAAGGTAGAAGTCGCGCGTTAATTACGTCTTGTCTGCACCTGAAGGTGACAGCGGCGCGCAAACCCTCTATACTGCGCGCCGAAGCTGACCAGACAGTCGCCGCTTCGTCGTCGTCCCTTTCGGGGGAGACGGGCGGAGGGGAGGAAAGTCCGGGCTCCATAGGGCAGGGTGCCAGGTAACGCCTGGGGGGGAAACCCACGACCAGTGCAACAGAGAGCAAACCGCCGATGGCCCGCGCAAGCGGGATCAGGTAAGGGTGAAAGGGTGCGGTAAGAGCGCACCGCGCGGCTGGTAACAGTCCGTGGCACGGTAAACTCCACCCGGAGCAAGGCCAAATAGGGGTTCACATGGTACGGCCCGTACTGAACCCGGGTAGGCTGCTTGAGCCAGTGAGCGATTGCTGGCCTAGATGAATGACTGTCCACGACAGAACCCGGCTTATCGGTCAGCTTCAACTTCTTAAAAAACCCCGCTTCGGCGGGGTTTTTGCTTTCAGGAGGTTGTAGGTCGGTTAAGTGCTGCGCCACCCGACAACCCCACAAACGACATCAATTCTCATATTTGCGACATTAAGCACATTTCACTGTTTTTATCTCTTCAATGTCCTCAAGCAATCTACAGGCGATCGTTATCACAAAATTTCACGCTGAAAAGGGGTGAATCCACAGTGTTGTTAATTTGTTGTGATTGTTGTCTTAATGATTCAATATGTTTTCATGTTTGATATCTACATATTGCATTTAAAAACATTCATCCTGCGAATGTGTGACGTATTCCTCTTTTTATCGAAAGCCAGCCTAAAAGCATCTGTAAAAATTGATAAATTAAAAGAATGTTTCAACTGAATAACGGTTATTTATTGGTCTTTAATTGCCTGAAAGATCGTCTTTATTGATTTTATTAACGCAGGAAAATTTATCCAGGTTATCGCCATAAAATAAATTTATTACTGTTGGTTTTGTTGATCGATATCAGCGTAATGGTGTGATCTGGCAAGCCTATCTGATTGATGATAAAAGCTTTATATGTTTTTTGTTGTTCCGGTGAATAATGCGGGAAGGCAAATTGTGAGTAACAGCACATACCCCCTGAAACAATATTGGGTAGAATCCGCTGCGTCATAGGGAAATAAGCGCAGAATATTATGAACACTATTATTCTACCGAAAACACAGCACCTCGTGGTATTTCAGGAAGTCATTAAAAGTGGCTCCATAGGTTCTGCTGCAAGACAACTGGGCCTGACGCAACCCGCCGTCAGCAAAATCATCAGCGATATCGAATCCTACTTCGGCGTGGAAGTCATGGTGCGTAAAAACACGGGCGTAAAACTGACTGCCGCAGGCCAGGTGCTGCTCTCCTACTCAGAGTCGATCACCCGCGAAATGAAAAACATGGTGAGCGAGATCAACAGCCTGAGTTTCAGCACCGTGATGGACGTTTCCTTTGGCTACCCATCACTGATTGGTTTCACTTTCCTGTCCGAAATGATCAAAAAATTCAAGGAAGTGTTTCCGAAAGCGCGCGTATCTATGTATGAAGCCCAGCTCTCCTCTTTCCTGCCAGCCATTCGCGATGGTCGGCTGGATTTCGCCATCGGCACGCTGAGTGATGAGATGCTGCTGCAGGATCTGCACGTCGAGCCCTTGTTTGAGTCAGAATTTGTGCTGGTCGCCAGTAAATCACGAACGTGCACCGGCCCGACGACACTGGCATCGCTCACGCATGAGCAGTGGGTGATGCCGCAAACCGATATGGGCTACTACAAAGAACTTCTGACCACTCTGCAAGACAACCACATCAGTATTGAAAACATCGTCCAGACCGATTCCGTGGTCACCATTTATAACCTTGTCCTGAATGCCGATTATCTGACGGTGATTCCACGCGACATGATTGCTCCGTTCGGCTCGGATCAATTTATTGTTCTGCCGGTAGAGGATGAATTACCCGTGGCGCGTTATGCCGCCGTGTGGTCGAAAAATTACAGAATTAAAAAATCCGCGTCAGTATTGGTTGAACTGGCAAAAGAATATGCCTCACTCACCGGTGAAAGACGACGATGAAATATTGATCTCCTTAGAAGCAATAAACATTTTATAAAAAACACCCAGAGATAATTTTATGCTCTGATACCCTGACTTTGCCTGAAAAGAATGAATTATTATAACGAGGATATTATGCACATTACCTACGACCTTCCGGTAACGATTGAAGATATTCAGGACGCCAGAAAACGCCTGGCGGGTAAAATCTATAAAACCGGCATGCCGCGTTCGAATTATCTCAGCGAGCGCTGTAAGGGTGAAATATTCCTGAAGTTTGAAAATATGCAGCGTACCGGCTCGTTTAAAATTCGCGGTGCGTTTAATAAATTAAGCTCGCTGACCGATGCTGAAAAGCGTAAGGGCGTCGTCGCCTGCTCGGCGGGAAACCACGCGCAGGGTGTGTCGCTCTCGTGTGCAATGCTCGGCATTGACGGCAAAGTGGTGATGCCGATGGGCGCGCCAAAGTCTAAAGTAGCCGCGACGCGTGACTACTCGGCTGAAGTGGTGCTTCACGGCGAGAACTTCAATGACACCATCGCGAAAGTGAGTGAAATCGTCGAGATGGAAGGGCGCATTTTTATCCCGCCGTATGACGATCCGAAAGTGATCGCCGGACAGGGCACCATTGGCCTGGAAATTCTCGAAGATTTGTATGATGTGGATAACGTGATTGTTCCCATCGGCGGTGGCGGATTAATTGCCGGGATTGCAACGGCCATTAAATCCATTAACCCGACCATTAATATTATTGGCGTACAGTCTGAAAATGTTCATGGGATGGCGGCATCATACCAGGCCGGAGAAATCATCAACCATCGCGTCACCGGTACATTAGCTGACGGTTGCGACGTATCTCGTCCGGGTAAATTAACCTTCGAAATCGTCCGCGAACTGGTTGATGACATTGTGCTGGTGAGCGAAGACGATATTCGCAACAGCATGATTGCGCTTATTCAGCGAAATAAAGTGGTGACGGAAGGTGCTGGCGCGCTGGCCTGCGCGGCATTATTAAGCGGCAAACTTGACCACTATATTCAGGGCCGAAAAACCGTCTGCATTATTTCCGGCGGCAATATCGATCTCTCCCGTGTTTCCCAAATTACCGGCTTCGTTGACGCATAAAGGTGACCTATGAGCAACACAGAAAGCATTATCGTTGGCCAGACAAAAACGTCCTCCTGGCGTAAGTCTGATACCACCTGGACGCTGGGCCTGTTCGGAACCGCCATTGGCGCAGGCGTGCTGTTCTTCCCTATTCGCGCAGGCTTTGGCGGGTTGATCCCCATCCTGCTGATGCTGGTCCTCGCGTTCCCGATTGCATTTTACTGTCACCGCGCGCTGGCGCGTCTGTGCCTGTCCGGGAGTAATGTCTCCGGCAACATTACCGAAACGGTGGAAGAGCACTTCGGCAAGACCGGCGGGGTGGTCATCACCTTCCTCTACTTCTTTGCCATTTGCCCACTGCTGTGGATTTACGGCGTGACCATTACCAACACCTTTATGACGTTCTGGGAAAACCAGCTCCAGCTGCCTGCGCTGAACCGTGGTGTAGTGGCGCTGTTCCTGCTGCTGCTGATGGCCTTTGTGATCTGGTTTGGTAAAGATCTGATGGTGAAGGTGATGAGCTTCCTGGTGTTCCCGTTCATCGCCAGCCTGGTGCTGATTTCCCTGTCGCTGATCCCATACTGGAACTCGGCGGTGATCGACCAGGTCAACCTGAGCGATATTTCCTTTACCGGTCATGACGGCATTCTGGTCACGGTGTGGCTGGGGATCTCCATCATGGTCTTCTCCTTCAACTTCTCGCCCATCGTCTCCTCATTTGTGGTCTCCAAGCGTGAAGAGTACGAGCCCGAGTTCGGTAAAGCGTTTACCGAGCAGAAATGTTCCAAAATCATCGGTCGCGCCAGCATGCTGATGGTCGCCGTGGTGATGTTCTTCGCCTTTAGCTGCCTGTTTACGCTCTCTCCGCAGAACATGGCGGATGCCAAAGCGCAGAACATTCCGGTGCTCTCTTATCTGGCGAACCACTTTGCCTCCATGTCGGGAACCAAATCGACATTTGCCACGGTGCTGGAATACGGTGCGTCCATCATCGCGCTGGTCGCTATCTTTAAATCCTTCTTTGGGCACTATCTGGGCACGCTGGAAGGGCTGAACGGCCTGATCCTCAAGTTCGGTTATAAGGGGGATAAGAAGAAGGTTTCCGTTGGCAAGCTGAACACCATCAGCATGGTCTTCATCATGGGCTCCACCTGGGTTGTGGCCTATGCCAACCCGAACATTCTCGACCTTATCGAAGCCATGGGCGCACCGATCATCGCCTCTCTGCTGTGCCTGCTGCCGATGTACGCCATCCGCAAAGCGCCAGCCATGGCGAAATATAAGGGCAAACCCGAGAACATCTTCGTCACGGTTGTGGGCCTGCTGACCATTCTGAATATCGTTTACAAACTGTTCTAACCCATAGCTCAGGAAGAGCGGAGTCATATGATGATTGAGTTTCCGGTAGTACTGGTTATTAACTGCGGTTCGTCCTCTGTTAAGTTTTCGGTGCTCGACGCCAGCAGCTGTGAGACCCTGATGACGGGCATTGCGGACGGTATCAACACCGAAAAGGCCTTTATTTCCGTGAACGGGGGTGAGCCAGTCAAACTGGCTCACCAGGACTACGAAGGGGCGCTGGCAGCCATCGCCCTGGAGCTGGAGAAGCGCAACCTGATGAGCAGCGTGGCCTTAATTGGCCACCGTATTGCGCACGGCGGCGACCTCTTCAGCGAGTCGACCCTGATTACGAAAGAGGTGATTGAGCAGATCCGTCAGGTTTCCCCGCTGGCACCGCTGCATAACTACGCCAACTTAAGCGGCGTGGAAGCCGCAGAGCGGTTGTTCCCGGGCGTGCAGCAGGTGGCGGTATTCGATACCAGCTTCCATCAGACGCTGCCGCCTCAGGCGTATCTGTACGGCTTGCCGTACCGCTATTTTGAAGCGCTGGGCGTACGGCGTTACGGTTTTCACGGCACTTCCCATCGTTACGTGGCCGGACAGGCGCATACGCTTCTCGGGCTGTCCCCCGACGACAGCGGGCTGGTGATTGCTCATCTTGGTAACGGGGCCTCCATCTGCGCGGTGCGCAACGGTGAGAGCGTCGATACCTCCATGGGCATGACGCCGCTGGAAGGGCTGGTGATGGGCACGCGCTGTGGCGACGTGGATTTTGGCGCGATGGCGTGGATTGCCCAGCAAACCGGCCAGTCATTTGATGATCTGGAGCGCGTGGTTAACAAAGAGTCCGGGTTGCTGGGGATATCCGGCATCTCCTCCGATTTACGCACGCTGGAGAAAGCCTGGCACGAAGGCAATCAACGGGCGCAGCTGGCGATCCACACCTTTGTCCACCGGATTGCGCGGCATATCGCCGGTCACGCGGCATCGCTGCATCGTCTGGATGGCGTGATCTTTACCGGTGGTATTGGTGAAAACTCGAAACTGATCCGCGCGCTGGTGGCGGAGCATCTGAAGGTCTTCGGCATCCTCCTCGACGAGGCTAAAAATGCCCTGCCGGGCAGTGCGGGCGAGCGCGTCATCAGCACCGATTCCTCCCGCGTAGTCTGCGCGGTTGTCCCTACCAATGAAGAAAAAATGATCGCGCTGGACGCCCTCCGTCTTGGGAAGGTCACTCCGGCTGCGGCTTACGCCTGATATAGCGAGAAACACATGAACGTAACAATCGATACAGGCGTCGCGCCCTACAGCGACGCATGGGCTGGCTTTCGCGGTGAAGAATGGAAAAACGCCGTCAACGTGCGCGATTTTATTCAGCATAACTACACCCCTTATGAAGGCGACGAAGCTTTCCTCGCGCAGGCGACGCCAGCAACGACGGCGCTGTGGCAGAAGGTGATGGTCGGCATTCGTCAGGAGAATGCCACCCACGCCCCGGTAGATTTTGATACTAACATTGCCACCACCATTACCGCTCACGGGCCGGGTTACATCGATCAGGATCTGGAGACGATCGTCGGGTTACAAACCGATAAACCGCTTAAGCGCGCCCTGCATCCGTATGGCGGGATCAACATGATCCGCAGCTCGTTTGAAGCCTATGGCCGCGAGATGGATCCGCAGTTTGAATACCTGTTTACCGACCTGCGTAAAACCCATAACCAGGGCGTGTTTGACGTCTACTCGCCGGAGATGATGCGCTGCCGTAAATCCGGCGTGCTGACCGGTCTGCCGGACGGTTACGGACGCGGGCGCATCATCGGTGACTACCGACGCGTGGCGCTGTACGGCATCACCTATCTGGTGCGCGAGCGTGAGCTGCAGTTTGCGGATCTCCAGCCGAAGCTGGAACGCGGTGACGATCTCGAAGCGACGATCCGCCTGCGTGAAGAGCTGGCGGAGCACAAGCGTGCTTTGCTCCAGATCCAGCAGATGGCGGCGAACTACGGCTTTGATATTGCGCGTCCGGCGATGAACGCGCAGGAAGCGGTGCAGTGGGTCTACTTTGCCTACCTGGCGGCGGTGAAATCCCAGAACGGCGGGGCGATGTCGCTGGGGCGCACGGCGTCGTTCCTTGATATCTACATTGAGCGCGACATGCAGGCCGGACGGCTAAATGAGGCGCAGGCGCAGGAGCTGATCGACCACTTCATCATGAAGATCCGCATGGTCCGCTTCCTCCGCACGCCGGAGTTCGACACGCTCTTCTCGGGCGATCCGATCTGGGCGACGGAAGTGATTGGCGGAATGGGGCTGGACGGCCGCACGCTGGTCACCAAAAACAGCTTCCGCTATTTGCACACCCTGCACACCATGGGGCCTGCGCCGGAGCCCAATCTGACGATCCTCTGGTCTGAACAGCTGCCGATTGCGTTTAAGAAATATGCCGCGCAGGTGTCGATTGTCACCTCCTCACTGCAGTACGAGAACGACGATCTGATGCGAGTCGACTTCAACAGCGACGACTACGCCATTGCCTGCTGCGTCAGCCCGATGGTGATCGGCAAGCAGATGCAGTTCTTTGGCGCCCGCGCCAACCTCGCGAAAACGCTGCTGTACGCCATCAACGGCGGAGTGGATGAGAAGCTGAAGATTCAGGTCGGCCCGAAAACCGCGCCATTGCTGGATGAGGTGCTGGATTACGACACCGTGATGGCCAGCCTCGATCACTTTATGGACTGGCTGGCGGTGCAGTACATCAGCGCGCTGAATCTCATTCACTACATGCACGATAAGTACAGCTACGAAGCCTCACTGATGGCGCTGCATGACCGTGACGTCTATCGCACCATGGCCTGCGGCATCGCCGGGCTGTCGGTCGCGGCGGACTCTCTCTCCGCGATTAAATACGCCACGGTGAAACCGGTGCGCGACCACACCGGTCTGGCGGTTGATTTCGTCATCGAAGGTGACTATCCGCAGTACGGCAACAACGACGACCGCGTGGACAGCATCGCCTGCGACCTGGTTGAGCGCTTTATGAAGAAAATTCAGGCGCTGCCGACCTATCGCAATGCGGTGCCGACCCAGTCTATTCTGACCATTACCTCCAACGTGGTTTACGGTCAGAAGACCGGGAATACGCCGGACGGTCGCCGCGGCGGCACGCCGTTTGCCCCTGGCGCGAACCCGATGCATGGCCGTGACAGAAAAGGGGCGGTGGCCTCGCTGACGTCGGTGGCCAAGCTGCCGTTCACCTATGCGAAGGACGGGATCTCCTACACCTTCTCTATCGTGCCGCAGGCGCTGGGCAAAGATGAGCTGGTGCGCAAAACCAACCTGGTGGGGCTGCTGGACGGGTACTTCCACCATGAAGCGGCCATTGAGGGCGGGCAGCACCTGAACGTCAACGTAATGAACCGGGAAATGCTGCTGGACGCCATTGCGCATCCGGAAAATTACCCAAATCTGACCATTCGTGTTTCAGGCTATGCCGTGCGCTTTAATGCCCTGACGCGCGAGCAGCAGCAGGATGTGATATCGAGGACGTTTACTCAATCTATCTAAAAGTGTGTTCACATGCCCCCTCAACGCAGGGGGCACTTTTTTGCCCGCTAAACATACAAAATTGTTTATATAATTACTCACACATATTCATCCGCTCTTGAAAAACAATGTTCCTGCTTTTCCCAATAACAAAATGTAAGGACAGTAAGATGATGAAAATGACCCGTATTGCTTTGATTGCAGCGTCGTTGGCGGTGTGCAGTTTTACCGCGCAGGCCGCGAACGTTGAGGCAGCCCCGTCTCCATCGCAGGATCCGCTGGTACAGCACCTGAAGCTCAGCAATGAGCAGATTAATAAGATTAAAGAGTTGCATCAGCAACTGGAGCAAAACGTCAGCAAGATCCCAATGACGGGCGTGAAGGACGGCGCGCTGATCGACATGTTCCAGGCGGGTAAATGGGACGAAAGCACGGTGAAAAGCCAGCTCTCTGCCTTCAGTAAGATTGAGCAGCAGGCGCGCTACTACCGAGTGAAATATTACTTTGACGTCGGCCAGGTGCTGACGCCGGAGCAGCGTAAGCAGGTCAAAACCGATATGGCTAACGCGCTGGCTGAGTGATGTTGGAATCATTCGTATAAAATGAAACCTCACAGAATCTCTTCAACTGGATTCTGTGAGAATGAATTCTAAACATCATGCCGACGCACGTTCATTCCATGCATCAGCAAACTGAATATTCCCGTCGCAATAGGTCCAGGTCGCTTTTTCGTAGCGCAATTGAACAGATTCAAGGTGGCCAGTACCAGGGCAGTTACGTGTATCGTTAACAATAGGCGAGATAGAGACAACTTTCACACCTTCCAGCTCAGTTCTAAAGTATTCAACCTCCCAACCTGCGTTATTAATTCGGTAATATTTAATCTCAACTTTCTTAAGGTTTTGCCCTGTCGCTACCGCCTTATAAAGATAGGGTGATGAGCTATCAATTTCCTTCTCGAACAAAAAAGGCGCGTGTTTCCTCGTTCCGGTTAATCTTCCGGAGAGTGGATCGGTTGGAATACTCAAGTTATGAGTTAAACCTCTAATTTCAACACTCCCTTCACGATCCTGAACATCACATGAACCTTTAATGAGTGAGCCACCGTCGTCATAGAACCAAATGTGAACAGGTACGGCCATGATAAAAAACGCCTTCTATAAATCAATCGTGTATCCATTTTCCTGCTTTTACCGCTTCGGCAAACATTCTTACCGTCAATGGCTTTGATATTTTCTTAACCGGTTCTTTTGTAAACCATTTCCTGAAAAACCATGTTTGAGTCCAGGGGAAATAATTTCCAGTGTTAACGTCGATAAGATACTCTTTTTCAAATCTCTCAATGGCATATATGACATCATCCAGATCGGTGTAATCCTGTAAAACATCATCTATCTCAAGCGGAATTCTCTTGCCTGTAAATGTTCCTTGTTCTGGTAAGTTGTCCCTGAAGAATTTTAAAACATCAGTTTCAGTGTCCATCTTCACCAAATCCGGTCTTTTGGATGAGCAATCGTATTATATCTCGAAAGCGTTTTGTAACTTATCATTGCAACATCTGCTGCAAGTATGGTTATCCCGAGGGCAGGTATCCATCGGCCAATGAACGCACCTAAATTTTTGGTATAAAAATCCAAAAAAATAGCTCAGATGCCGAGATGTTACACACTCCTTTATAAAAGTATGTTCCATTGAGTTCTTCAACGGTGTCCATAGTATAACCATAATCATCAGGTGGTTTGTTGAGATGTCATCCTATAAAAAAGAAAGGGGTGAGAGTAGGACGTTCATCTTTATAAATTCCGAAATATTCTCGTTTTGAGGATGATATAATTTTTTAAGCTGCATCACACTTAGAAATATTTACCTGTATTTTGGTATTTTATAGAAAATTTTTACTCGCAATTTAGCAAAACCTCACAAAGATTGTGACTTTTTTCTCCGCCTCAGCGGATATGATCTTCCCACACCAATAACAAGCACCTGCATTCTCTGACTCGCAATCGCTGGCGATCGGAATCTAATAAAAACAACTGTTTACCCTACAAAATAAGCGAGTACCCAATGGATACGGCAACAAACAGCAGTGTGATTGTGAATGATTCTCCTGCGGCAAGGCGGGCGGGAATGAGTGAAAGCGAGTGGCGAGAAGCGATTAAATTCGACAGCACCGACACGGGGTGGGTCATCATGAGTATCGGGATGGCCATTGGCGCGGGGATTGTTTTTCTCCCTGTGCAGGTTGGATTAATGGGATTGTGGGTCTTTTTGCTCTCGTCGATTATTGGTTATCCGGCCATGTATCTGTTCCAGCGTTTGTTTATTAATACGCTGGCGGAGTCTCCGGAATGCAAAGACTACCCAAGCGTAATTAGCGGTTACTTAGGTAAAAACTGGGGCATCCTATTAGGTGCGCTCTATTTCGTGATGCTGGTGATCTGGATGTTTGTTTATTCCACTGCCATCACCAACGACAGCGCATCGTATTTGCATACTTTCGGTGTGACCGACGGGTTGCTGTCTGACAATCCGTTCTACGGTTTATTCCTGATCTGCATTCTGGTCGCCATTTCTTCACGCGGTGAAAAGCTGCTGTTTAAGGTCTCCAGCCTGATGGTGCTGACCAAACTATTCGTGGTTGCCGCGCTGGGGCTGTCGATGATTGGCCTCTGGCATTTAGCCAATGTGGGCATGCTGCCACCGGTGGGTCTGCTGATTAAAAACGCCATTATTACGTTGCCCTTTACCTTAACCTCCATTCTGTTTATTCAGACTTTAAGCCCGATGGTTATCTCGTACCGCTCACGGGAAAAGTCCGTTGAAGTGGCGCGACACAAAGCATTGCGGGCAATGAATATCGCTTTTGGCGTACTGTTTGTGACGGTCTTCTTTTACGCTGTCTCTTTCACTCTGGCGATGGGACACGACGAAGCGGTTAAAGCCTACGAGCAGAATATCTCTGCCCTGGCGATCGCGGCGCAGTTTATCAGCGGCGACGGTGCGGGCTGGGTCAAAATTGTCAGCGTAATCCTCAATATCTTTGCCGTGATGACGGCGTTCTTCGGCGTCTATCTCGGCTTTCGTGAGGCCACGCAGGGGATCGTCATGAACGTCCTGCGCCGCAAAATGCCAACAGAGAAAATCAATGAAAGCACCGTCCAGCGCGGCATCATGTTATTCGCCATTCTGCTGGCCTGGAGCGCGATTGTCTTAAACGCGCCGGTATTAAGCTTCACCTCCATTTGTAGCCCTATCTTCGGCATGGTGGGCTGCCTGATCCCTGCATGGCTGGTCTATAAAGTGCCAGCACTGCATAAATATAAAGGCGTGTCGCTGGTGATTATTGTTATCACCGGGCTGCTGCTTTGTGTTTCTCCTTTCCTCGCATTCTCCTGAGGGTAATTAAGGTCGTAACGATGTCTGAGCAAACTCATCCTTTATGGAATCAATTTATTCGCGTGGTGCAGGAAGAAGTTAAACCTGCACTGGGGTGCACCGAACCCGTTTCTCTGGCGCTGGCTTGTGCAATTGCCGCAGAGCACCTGTCAGGCGACGTAACACAAATTGAGGCGTGGGTATCGCCGAACCTGATGAAGAACGGGCTGGGCGTAACGGTACCGGGTACCGGAATGGTCGGGTTGCCGATTGCGGCGGCGCTGGGCGCCATCGGTGGTAATGCGCAGGCGGGGCTGGAGGTACTGAAAGATGCCAGCGCGGATGCGCTGGTACGGGCTAAAGCGCTGCTGAATGCCGGTCAGGTGCAGGTGAAACTTCAGGAACCGTGCGAAGAGATTCTCTATTCACGAGCCTGTGTATACGCCGGTGATGCCTCGGCGATGGTGACTATCGCGGGCGGGCATACCCGTGTGGTGGAGGTGGTGTGTCAGGGCGAAACGCGCTTCAGGCTGGACGATCAACAGGCAGAGGCAGGGAGTGACCCCCTGGCGGTGCTGTCAACCACGACGCTTTCGCAGATCCTGGAGTTTGTCGAGCAGGTCCCGTTCGATGCGATCCGGTTTATCCTTGATGCCGGGCGTTTGAACGATGCGCTCTCACGTGAAGGGCTCAGCGGGCAATGGGGGTTGCACATTGGTGCGACGCTCGATAAACAGCGCACCCGCGGATGGATGGCACAGGATCTGGGTTCAGATATTGTTATCCGCACCAGCGCGGCCTCGGATGCCCGCATGGGCGGTGCGACACTGCCAGCGATGAGTAATTCCGGGTCAGGAAACCAGGGGATCACCGCGACTATGCCGGTTGTTGTTGTGGCTGAACACGTTCAGGCTGACGACGAGCGGCTGGCGCGGGCGCTGATGCTTTCACATTTGTCGGCCATTTATATCCACTACCAGCTTCCGCGCTTGTCCGCATTGTGTGCAGCAACGACGGCGGCAATGGGCGCAGCGGCAGGCATGGCGTGGCTGATGGACGGAAGCTACAAGACGGTTGCGATGGCAATCGGCAGTATGATCGGGGATGTCAGTGGGATGATCTGTGATGGCGCCTCCAATAGCTGCGCGATGAAAGTCTCAACCAGCGTCAACAGTGCCTGGAAAGCAGTCATGATGGCGCTGGACGATTCTGCCGTAACGGGCAATGAGGGGATTGTGGCGCACGATGTGGAACAGTCTATTTCCAACCTGTGTGCACTGGCGTGCCGCTCGATGCAGGCAACGGATCGGCAGATTATCGAGATTATGGCGAGTAAGGTGTAAACAATACCCCTCTCCCGTTTGGGAGAGGGGTAAGGTTAATTACACCGGTAAATCAATCAGTAGCGCCCGCAATGCCGTATCGGCCTCCAGGATAATATTCGCTTCATCACGAATAAACGCCCCGTCACCACAGGTGAGCGACTCTTTCTCTTCCGTATGCGTTACGGCATGCACCGTACCGTGGATGGACTGTAAATACGCACGCGGTCCATGAAGCTGGAAGCTCGCCTGCTCACCTTTCTTCAGTTCGATATGATGCAGCCATACCTGCTGACGCAGCTGCAGGCTGCCTTTGCTGCCATCAGGCGACGCAATCAGCTGCTGCTTATCGCCCGTTAAATCTACCTTTTGTACCAGCGGGTTTTCCCGCTCAGGGCAGGCGTCCAGCCACAACTGCATACGGGTCAGCGTCTTATCTTTGCTGAGGTTATGCTCGCTGTAACTGATGCCCGGCTGCGTGGAAATTAACAACGCTTCGCCAGCCTTTGCCTGGACATGATTGCCCTCGCTATCGCGGTATTCTGCCTCGCCTTCCAGGATCAGGTTCAGGATATCGACTTTCGGGTACGTACGCGGCTGGAAGGACGCGCCAGGGGCGAGCACTTCCTGGTTCAACACGCGTAATGAAGCGTAACCGAGGAGTTTAGGGTCAAAGTAGTGTCCAAAAGAAAAGGTGTAGCGGGCCTGCAGCCAGCCGAAATCGGCTTGTCCGCACTGTTTAGCTGTTCTTGTCGTAATCATAAACTTGACCTCTCTTTACACTAAAACAATGGTAAAGGTATGGACGCTGCATTGTTAGCCAGATATTCTGCCCGGTATGTTCAAATTTCCTGAATGAGAACGAGATGGCTAAAGAGAGAGCATTGACGCTTGAGGCGCTTCGCGTCATGGACGCGATTGACCGGCGCGGCAGTTTTGCGGCAGCCGCTGATGAACTGGGGCGCGTTCCGTCGGCGCTGAGTTACACCATGCAGAAGCTGGAAGAGGAGCTGGACGTGGTGCTGTTTGACCGCTCCGGTCATCGAACAAAATTCACCAACGTGGGCCGAATGCTGCTGGAGCGCGGTCGCGTGTTGCTGGAAGCGGCGGATAAGTTAACGACCGATGCCGAAGCGCTGGCGCGCGGTTGGGAAACCCATCTGACGTTAGTGACCGAAGCGCTGGTGCCTACTGAAGCGCTGTTCCCGCTGGTTGACCGTCTGGCTGATAAAGCGAACACGCAGCTGTCGATCATTACCGAAGTGCTGGCAGGCGCGTGGGAGCGCCTGGAGACGGGCAGGGCGGATATCGTTATTGCGCCGGATATGCACTTCCGCTCGTCGTCGGAAATCAACTCGCGCAAGCTCTACAGCGTGATGAACGTTTACGTTGCCGCACCCAATCACCCGATTCACCAGGAGCCAGAGCCGCTCTCTGAGGTGACGCGCGTGAAGTATCGCGGCGTGGCGGTCGCTGATACCGCGCGTGAACGTCCGGTACTGACGGTGCAGTTGCTGGATAAACAGCCTCGTCTGACGGTCACTTCACTGGAAGACAAACGACAGGCGCTGCTGGCCGGGCTTGGCGTGGCAACCATGCCGTATCCGTTTGTGGAAAAAGATATTGCGGAAGGGCGTCTGCGCGTTGTGAGCCCGGAGTACACCAGCGAAGTGGACATTATTATGGCCTGGCGCCGCGACAGCATGGGCGAAGCCAAATCGTGGTGCCTGCGCGAAATACCCAAACTCTTTGCGCACCACAACAAATAAGCGTGCAGGCCCGGTAAGCGTAAGCGCCACCGGGCAATAATTTACGCAGCGATCTTAGGATCCGGACCAAAGCGGTTTTCGCCCGGCGTACCGGACTGGCAGTTGAAGATCAAAATCACAATCCATCCCACGATCGGGATCAGCAGCAGCAACAGCCACCACGCCGAACGATCGGTATCGTGGAGGCGTCGAAACTGCACGGCCCAGGAAGGCAACAGAATAAATAAGCCGTAAATTGAGGTGAGAACGCCTTCCCCGCTCGCCCACTCCCAGCCCAGAATTTTATCCACGATGCTTAGCACCAGCGCGAAGATGAAGTTCACCAGAATGAACATCCAGTACTCTTTGCGGCGGGCGCGGCCACCAAATCCAATATAGTTGCGCAGTACGTTTAAATACCAGTCCATTTTTCCTTGCCTCAATAATCGGTCAATCACTTGTTTTTTAAGCGATCGAGATAAGGATAGATGGAGATTGTGAATTAAAAAAGGGCATCTGGTGATGCCCTTGATATTTATCCAAAACGCACGTCGCGACCGTGCGGCTCATCCAGATCCTGCCACGGGCCGATGGAGATAATGCCCGTCGGATTAATGGTCTTGTGGCTGCGGAAATAGTGGGTGCGGATATGGTCGAAGTCGACCGTTTCGGCAATGCCCGGCATCTGGTAGATGTCGCGCAGGAAACCATACAGGTTCAGATAGTCACTGATACGATGCTTGTCGCACTTAAAGTGAGTGACATAGACCGGATCAAAGCGCACCAGCGTGGTCCACAGACGAATATCGGCTTCCGTCAGGCGGTCGCCTGTCAGATAGCGATGCTGGCCGAGGATCTGCTCCAGACGCTCCAGCGATTCAAACACTTTCCCGACCGCGTCGTCATAGGCTTCCTGGCTGGTCGCAAACCCGGCTTTATAGACACCGTTGTTGACGTTGTCGTAGATCCAGCTGTTCAGCTCGTCAATTTTATCGCGCAGCTCAACCGGGTAGTAGTCCCCGGCGCGGGCGCCGTGTGCATCAAACGCGGTATTAAACATGCGGATGATTTCCGCAGATTCGTTGCTGACAATCGTCTGGTTTTTCTTGTCCCACAGTACCGGGACAGTAACGCGTCCGGTGTAGTGCGGATCGGCGCGCAAATAAAGCTGGTAGAGGAAATCGTGGTGGTAAAGATCGTCGCCGGTCGCGGCGGGGAAATCACTGTCAAACGTCCAGCCGTTTTCCAGCATCAGCGGGTTGACCACCGAAACCGGAATGAGGGATTCAAGGCCTTTAAGTTTGCGCACAATCAGCGTGCGGTGTGCCCACGGGCAGGCCAGAGAAACATAAAGATGATAACGATCTTTCTCGGCCGCGAAGCCGCCTTCACCGCTCGGGCCAGGTGCGCCATCGGCGGTCAGCCAGTTACGGAAGGCCGAAACAGAGCGCTTAAAGCGTCCTCCGGTGGATTTTGTGTCATACCAGACATCCTGCCAGACGCCGTCTACGAGTTGTCCCATTTTTTCTCCTCCGTCAGATAGCAAAAGCGAGGAGATGTCTCCTCGCTTTGTGTTTATTCAGTATAGCGTGCTTACCACTTCTTATTCAGAAGGCGGTCGATGCTGTATGCGCCCGGGCCAGTGACTGCCAGCAGCAGGAAGCCACCCGCGATGGTCAGGTTTTTCATGAACATCAGAGAGTTCACGCCTTCCGCAAAGTTGCTGTGGAAGATGAACGCTGTCAGCACGGTGAAGCCCGCGGTAAACAGCGCGGTAGTACGGGTCAGGAAACCGAACAGAACCGCCAGGCCGCCGCCGAACTCAAGCAGAATGGTCAGAGGCAGCAGGAACCCCGGCACGCCCATGGCTTCCATGTACTGCTGGGTACCCGCATAACCGGTGATTTTTCCCCAACCCGCTACGATAAACAGGATTGGCATCAGAATACGCGCTACCAGTACACCAACATCTTCTAATTTTTTCATTTTACTCTCCAGGAAACCACATCAGCGGCTGAACTTTATTTGTGTGCAATTCCGGGTAGATACCGCGGATTTGCTGTCGATGGAGAGGATAATAAACGGGGCGGGTGACAATTGTTAGCAAGGAAAACTGTCAATCTTCTTCAAAGATATTGAGTAAAAACAGGTGCGCGCTGGTGCCCTCACCCCAACCCTCTCCCACGGGGAGAGGGCGCAAAAACAAAAACGGTAACCTGAGTTACCGTTTTGCTTTTACCTCGAAGCCGCCACCCGGCGAGAAGGCTACCTCAGCTGCTGCTGACGCAACGTCGCTTTCACCAGACGCCAGGCGCTCCAGGCACCAAAACCGCGGCGTGCCCAGCGGATGAGCATATTTGGATGACGAACCGTCCAGATAGCCATTACGCTACTGCCGACCAGCGCCCATGAACGCAGGCTCAGAAAGGTATTCCAGCCACGGTCAAACCGCCGCGTCGCGTCAATCCAGTCGCGACGGCTGGCAGAAAGATCCAGCCGTTGCTGCTGGATCTGACTCAACAGGTAGGCTTTGCGCTTCTGACGTTCGGCTTTGTCGCTCACGGCTTGTCATCCTCCAGCAGGGCGCGATCGTTAGCCAGCTCCTGACGCGTATGGCGCAGGAAAGTCGACTTGCGTGCTTTGCGCAGCGTCCAGATGCCGCCAATCAACGCGGCGACCAGCAAAACGACGGTGGTGGCAATCATCGCGTTGAGTCGATACTGCGGATCAATGGCCCAGATGATTAACACCATCAGGCTCATCAGACCAAACGCGGCGAAGAGCATGGTCAGGCCGAGCATCAGCAGCATCTGGAAGAGATTTGCTTTCTCCTCTTCCAGCTCGACCACTGCCAGCCGGACGCGCGTTTCGGCAATCCCGACCAGCGTGGTTAAAATACGCTGGCCGATGCCGAGGACGTTGTTAGCAGGCCCTTGTGCGTGACGAGGATCTTCCATATCAACGACGCGTCAGAAGAACACCCAGTACCACACCGACGGCGGCACCAATACCTACCCCCGTCCATGGATTATCGCGCACATATTCGTCCGCGCGAGCCGCCGCTTCACGGGTCTGTTTTGCCAGTGCATCACCGGTTTCACCCAGGCGGTAGCGGCTCTCTTTCAGCGCCTGCTCCGCTTTGCTACGCAGCTTGCTCACTTCTTCTTTCGACTTGTCGGCGGAAGAGTTCAACACCTCTTCAAGGGTATCGGCCAGGGATTTCAGTTCAGCGCGCAGATGTTCAGACGTCGTATCTTTTGACATGATTCTCTCCTGTTGAGATTTCCGTTAACTCAATAATCGCGAGCTTCCAGCGCTTTCAGGTCGTCCTGCGCTTCTTTCAACTTCTTCTCGCGCTTAGCAATTTTTTCCGCATCCCCTTTCTCTTTCGCTTCCTGCAGGTCTTGACGGCGCTCGGCTATCTCGTCCTTCTGTTCAGCGATTTTTTTCTGATGATCGGCACGTAGCTTGCTGTCTGTACAGTTTGCTTTCACTTCGCTCAGCGCTTTTTTAAGACCATCAACACGGTGCTGATTGTTATGCTTTTCGGCATAACCGATCTCACGCTGAATATCCTGTTCTTTCTCCTGACAGAGAGAGTTGGCGAAGGTCGCTGTGCTTAAAGAAAAAAGGGCCAGAGCCAGAGTCATGCGGAATTTCATTATCGAAACCTTCCATTGTGTTGCGGCGTAAGCCGCTTTCCAGAATGATGCGGAGTACATTCGAGGGGTGCTCCGCGTACTTAAGCATAGTAAGTAAACGGGGGATTCACCAAAGTGAGTGAAAAGATTCGGAATCCTGGTAATTATCCAAACCGATGCGACGTATCGCGAATCAATGACAGCCACGCCGCTGGCTGGTTGTCATCTTCCTGCTGGGCAATGATATACCCACGCGGCAGCGTACGGTCAAGAACCGCTTTCGCCGCGGCGCTTTGCGTGCGGGAGTCAAACTTGATCAGTAGCACATCGTCTTTCGGCGTAATGCTTTTAAAGCGGATCCCGTTCGCGTCCAGATGATGCCAGACAGAGAAACCGTCGGGCACGCTGGCGCCCTGATTAACCGGACGAATGGCCAGCGTAGATTCCTCATGTGAAAGCGCGCTCCAGGCCAGCAGAAGGGCGCAGAGGAACATCAGTACAATGAATGCACAGGCAGAACGGCGCAGGGCGAGGGGAGAGATAACCATCGTTAACCTCGCGCTCCGTACTTTTTCTTCCACAGAACGACCAGCGAGCCAATCAGGCCGAAGACCAGCAGAACCACTGGAAGCAGCATCAGACAGGACATCAGCTGATCTTCGTATTTCATGAAGACCGGCGTTTTACCCAGCGCATAGCCCAGCGTCGTCAGGATCAGCACCCACAGCAGGCCGCTCATCCAGTTAAAGAACTGGAAGCGCGTGCTGCTCAACCCGGACAGCCCGGCAATGGTGGGCAGCAGGGTGCGCACAAAGGCAATAAAGCGGCCCATCAGCAGTGCGGAAAGCCCGTGCTTATGGAAAAGGTGATGCGCCCGCTGGTGGTAATGCGCCGGCAGATGAGAAAGCCAGTTCTGTACGATCCGGGTATTGCCCAGCCACCTTCCCTGGATATAACTTACCCAGCAGCCGAGGCTGGCCGCGATGGTCAGTAATAAAACGGTTTGCGGGAATGCCATTGCCCCTTTGGCACACAGCACACCGACAAGCACCAGCAAACTGTCACCCGGTAAGAAGGCCGCAGGCAGCAAACCATTCTCCAGGAACAGGATCATAAATAAGACAAAATAGAGCATGCCAATCATGGAAGGGTTGGCCAGCGTTTCAAAATCCTGCGCCCAGAGGGCTTGCAGTAGTTGAGTCAAAAGTTCCATTCAGTGTTCCTGGAAATCGGTTAACGTCACGCCTGTTAGCCGGGACAAACAGTACGGCGACATTGTTGTGATTTCATTATGGTCGCTCGCGGACACATTGCGGTGTGGCCAACACTGTTCCCTGTTAATTGGCTGGTTAGCAAGCACTAACTTACAAAATAACGAAGTGAATCCAATTGTAACAAAGCCCAACGTTCTGCGTCACAGAATTTGCAGGGTGAGGTGATTTTGGCGTAAGCCCTGGAAGTGAGCGAGGGGATTTACAAAGGCTGACACAATATATGTTTTGCTTACCCACTTAAGCCGGAAGGCGCAGCGAAGCGCCTGCCAGCAGAAAGGTCATCTATTTTGCGGCACTGGGTGCCGTATCAAGATGAACCACTGGATTATCAGCAAAAAGATAGCGGTCTGCATTAAATTCGAAGTCGTCGCTGGTTTCATTGAACAGCATCTGCTTGGTGTTTTCCAGATGTTGCCACATCGCCAGTTTTGCCGCGTGAGGATCTTTACGAATCAGCGCCTTAAGGATTTGATCATGATCGTCACACCAGTTGTCGACGGTGCGGGAATCGATATGATCGTGCAGTTTTTTCCAGTAAGGGTTGTGAACGCGCTGAGTCCACATTTTCTCAACGATTGCCGCCAACGCCGTATTCTGGGTTGCCAGCGCAACCTGGACGTGAAACTGCAGGTCCCACTCAGAATCCCGGAAACATTTTTCTTTGCGGGCGTTCTCCTGGATTTCCATTAACTTCATGATGTCCTGCTTGGTCACCTGCGTCGCGGCAAATTCGGCAATATTGCTTTCGATTAACTGGCGAGCCTGGAGCAGCTCAAACGGACCATAGCTGGCGAATTCCAGACTTTCATCCGTTACCGGAGAGTGTTTAGGCTGATTGGAAATCACATGAATACCGGAGCCTTTGCGGACCTCAACATAGCCTTCCACTTCCAGCATGATAATGGCTTCACGCACGACGGTACGGCTCACGCTTTTTTCATCGGCAATGAAACGCTCGGCGGGAAGTTTATCACCGACAAGATAGACGCCTTGCTCGATGCGATCTTTCAGCTCCGCAGCAAGTTGTTGATATAAACGACGTGGTTCGGTGATGTCCATATGCGCTCCAGGCAGGGTACGGCAGATGATTTGTTATACCACTTCTGCGTGCCACTCTCCAGATTTTGACATGAAAAAAGCCGCTACGGAGCGGCCTTTAAATGCCGGGTAAGGCGAAGCCGCCACCCGGCACAGCGATGCTAACTCTGCGTGGCCGGTTTCCCGAGCGTCTCTTTCTGCAGCTCCTCGGCGGATTTGTTTTTCAGTACCGTCCAGATCACTACCGCACCCATCAGGTCGAAGACGGCCAGCACGGCGAACAGCGGGCTAAAGCCGATGGTGTCTGCCAGGGCACCCACTACCAGCGCAAACAGCGTACTTGCAGTCCATGCCGCCATCCCGGTCAGGCCGTTAGCGGTGGCGACTTCGTTACGGCCGAAGACGTCAGACGAGAGCGTAATCAGCGCGCCGGAAAGTGACTGGTGAGCAAAACCGCCAACGCACAGCAGCGCGATAGCCACGTAAGGGCTGGTGAACAGGCCAATCATCCCCGGTCCAATCATCAGCAGCGCGCCCATGGTCACGACCATCTTACGGGAGACAATCAGGTTCACACCAAACCAGCGCTGGAACAGCGGGGGCAGGTAGCCACCCACGATACAGCCCAGATCGGCGAACAGCATCGGCATCCAGGCGAACATCGCGATCTCTTTCAGGTTAAAGCCATAGACTTTAAACATGAACAGCGGGATCCACGCGTTGAACGTCCCCCAGGCAGGCTCAGCGAGGAAGCGCGGCAGGGCAATACCCCAGAACTGACGGGTGCCCAGGATCTGCCAGACGGACAGTTTCTTGCCGTTGTTGACCTGATGCTGCGCTTCCTGACCGCCAATAATGTATTCGCGTTCTTCTTCGGAGAGTTTTTTCTGGTCGCGCGGATGCTTGTAGAAAATCAGCCACGCCATTGCCCATGCGAAGCTCAGCACGCCTGAGATAATGAACGCCAGCTGCCAGCTGTGCATCACGATAGCCCACACCACCAGCGGCGGTGCAATCATCGCGCCAATCGACGACCCCACGTTGAAGTATCCGACAGCAATGGAACGCTCTTTCGCCGGGAACCATTCGGAGCTGGCTTTCAGCCCTGCCGGGATCATTGCCGCTTCGGCGGCACCTACTGCACCACGCGCCAGCGCGAGCCCGCCCCAGCTGCCTGCCAGCGCCGTTGCGCCACAGAAAATGGCCCAGGTGACGGCGAAGAAGGCATAGCCGATTTTGGTGCCTAAAATATCCAGAACATAGCCAGCAACCGGCTGCATAATGGTATAAGCCGCGGAGTAGGCCGCAATGATGTAGGAATATTGCTGGGTTGAAATGTGCAGCTCTTCCATTAGCGTAGGCGCCGCCGCCGCTATGGTGTTACGCGTCAGGTAGCCCAGCACGGTGCCCAGCGTCACCAGTGCAATCATATACCAACGTAACCCTTTAATTTTACGCATCTAAAACCTCATCGTTATGTTATTTCCGTGCCAGAGCACGGCAACCTCTCAACCGTTTCCGGGAGCAGCTGTGTAACGGGAGGGGCGTAGCCGGAAGGTGTTTCCGGAACGGCCCGAACTTTGCCATCAGTAAGCGTCTTTCAGTCGGTATCCGTACCGTTAAATCCGATGTTTCACACCGGCAATGCATTCCGTCGGCTTATGGTTTGCGACGGCGAAAAGATAACTTGTCATACAGCTTTAAAAGGTGAGTGACATCACAAATGTATGATTATTTGTGTGGGCATTCTGCTTTGCGGATGAAGCCAGTACTGGCGCGGGGTGGAGAAGAGTTTACGTCATTCAGGGGGATTTATTTGTTGGCGTTTATTGATCTTACTCACGAAAAAAACGTCTGCCGATGGAAATTGGTGTGATAACTTTGCAGCATATGAACATACGCTTTCTGACGCTCCCGTAATGAGGATGACGATAATGACGCCGTTTATGACCGACGATTTTCTGCTAGATACCGAATTTGCTCGCCGTCTGTACCATGACTATGCCAAAGACCAGCCGATTTTCGACTACCACTGCCACTTGCCGCCGCAGCAGGTTGCCGAAAATTACCGTTTCAAAAACCTGTATGACATCTGGCTGAAGGGTGACCACTATAAATGGCGTGCGATGCGCACCAACGGTGTGGCTGAGCGCCTGTGTACCGGCGACGCCAGCGACCGCGAGAAGTTTGACGCCTGGGCCGCGACCGTTCCACACACGATCGGCAACCCGCTCTTTCACTGGACCCATCTGGAACTGCGCCGTCCGTTTGGCATCACCGGCAAACTGCTTTCACCTGCCACTGCGGATGAAATCTGGGACCAGTGCAACGAACTGCTGGCGCAGGATAACTTCTCCGCACGCGGTATCATGAAGCAGATGAACGTGAAGATGGTGGGTACCACCGACGATCCCATTGACTCCCTGGAACATCACGCTGTCGTGGCGAAAGATACCTCTTTCGATATTAAAGTGTTGCCAAGCTGGCGCCCGGACAAAGCTTTCAACATCGAACAGGCCACCTTCAACGATTACATGGCGAAGCTGGCCGAGGTGTCCGATACCGATATCCGCCGTTTCGCCGATCTGCAAACCGCGCTGACCAAACGTCTGGATCACTTTGCGGCACATGGCTGTAAAGTCTCTGACCATGCGCTGGACGTGGTGCTGTTTGCGGACGCCAGCGAAGCCGAGCTGGACAGCATTCTGGCGCGTCGTCTCTCGGGTGAAACGCTTAACGAGCACGACGTGGCGCAGTTTAAAACGGCGGTGCTGGTGTTCCTCGGTGCGGAATACGCCCGTCGCGGCTGGGTACAGCAGTACCACATCGGCGCGCTGCGCAACAACAACCAGCGTCAGTTCAAACTGCTCGGTGCTGACGTGGGCTTCGACTCCATCAACGATCGCCCGCTGGCGGAAGAGTTATCTAAACTGCTGAGCAAACAGAACGAACAAAACCTGCTGCCCAAAACCATCCTGTACTGCCTGAACCCGCGCGATAACGAAGTGCTGGGCACCATGATTGGCAACTTCCAGGGCGAAGGGATGCCGGGCAAGATGCAGTTCGGTTCCGGCTGGTGGTTCAACGACCAGAAAGATGGCATGGAGCGTCAGATGACGCAGCTGGCACAGCTTGGCCTGCTGAGCCGCTTTGTCGGCATGCTGACTGACAGCCGCAGCTTCCTGTCCTATACGCGCCATGAATATTTCCGCCGCATTTTGTGCCAGATGATTGGCCGTTGGGTTCACGCTGGCGAAGCGCCAGCCGATATCCAGCTGCTGGGCGACATGGTGAAAAACATCTGCTTTAACAATGCGCGTGACTACTTCGCCATTGAACTGAACTAAGGCCGTCTGAGGTTGATATGCAATACATCAAAATCCATTCGCTGGATAACGTTGCCGTCGCGCTGGCAGATTTAACCGAAGGGACGGAAGTGACCTTCAACAATCAGTCGGTGACGTTACGCCAGGCCGTTGGGCGTGGACACAAGTTTGCCCTGATCCCCATTGCGAAAGGGGAGAACGTGGTGAAGTACGGCTTGCCCATCGGTCATGCACTGGCGGATATTGCGCCGGGTGAATATATTCATTCCCACAACACCCGCACAAATCTGAGCGATCTTGACGAGTACAGCTATCAACCTGATTTCCAGTCGGAAGAAGAGCAGGCGGCGGATCGGGACGTGCAGATCTACCGTCGTGCGAACGGTGAGGTGGGGATCCGCAACGAGCTGTGGATCCTTCCAACCGTCGGCTGCGTGAACGGCATCGCACGCCAGATCCAGACGCGTTTTCTGAAAGAGACACACGATGCCGAGGGTACCGACGGCGTACATCTCTTCAGCCATACCTACGGCTGTTCGCAGCTCGGCGACGACCATATCAACACCCGCACCATGCTGCAAAACATGGTGCGCCACCCTAACGCGGGAGCGGTGCTGGTGATTGGCCTCGGCTGTGAAAACAACCAGGTCGATGCCTTCCGCGACACGCTGGGCGAATTTGACCCGGCGCGCGTTCATTTTATGGTATGTCAGCACCAGGATGACGAAGTGGAGGCGGGCGTGGAACATCTGCACCAGCTGTACGAGGTGATGCGTCACGATAAACGCCAGCCGGGCAAGCTAAGCGAGCTGAAGTTTGGTCTGGAGTGCGGCGGGTCCGATGGCCTGTCCGGCATCACGGCGAACCCGATGCTGGGCCGCTTCTCGGATTACGTGATCGCTAACGGCGGCACAACGGTGCTGACCGAGGTGCCGGAAATGTTCGGCGCAGAGCGCATTCTGATGAGCCACTGCCGCGACGAAGAGACGTTTGAGAAGACCGTCACCATGGTGAACGACTTCAAACAGTACTTCATCGCCCATAATCAGCCGATTTATGAGAACCCGTCGCCGGGTAACAAAGCGGGCGGGATCACGACGCTTGAAGAGAAATCCCTCGGCTGTACCCAGAAAGCGGGGGCAAGCCGGGTCGTGGACGTCCTGCGTTACGGCGAGCGCCTGAAAACCCACGGTCTGAACCTGCTGAGCGCACCGGGTAACGATGCGGTCGCCACCAGCGCGCTGGCGGGGGCTGGCTGCCACATGGTGCTGTTCAGTACCGGTCGCGGCACGCCGTACGGTGGCTTTGTGCCGACGGTCAAAATCGCGACCAACAGCGAGCTGGCGGCGAAGAAAAAGCACTGGATTGATTTCGACGCAGGCCAGCTGATTCACGGCAAAGCGATGCCGCAGCTGCTGACGGAGTTCGTGGACGCCATCGTGGCGTTTGCCAGCGGCAGACAGACCTGCAATGAGAAGAACGATTTTCGCGAGCTGGCGATCTTTAAGAGTGGTGTGACGCTTTAGGTTGAGTGCGGGCTGGTGCCCTCACCCCGGCCCTCTCCCACGGGGAGAGG
>NZ_JTLF01000412.1:0-19487 GCF_000798855.1 Enterobacter sp. ZOR0014
GCGGCCTGATGCCCTCACCCTGACCCTCTCCCACGGGGAGAGGGAAAGCAGAACACCTTCTCCTTGCAGGAGAAGGTGTGTTGATTATCGACGACGATAGTTCTTCTGCGCCGTATTGACCTTATACAGATAGCGGCGGGACTCCGCTGATGGGTGGCGGGTGGTGAGGGTTGAGTAAACATCCCCCGGCGCCATGCTGTTGATGATGTTTGCGGCCTGCACTTTGTCGTTCGAGAAGACGCGCAGCACGCTGCCCGCGCCGCCGTTATAGGCGGTGATTACGGCATAGCGGCGCGAGGTCGGGTTATCGATGCCGCCGAGATAAACATTGTTCAGCATCGCCAGATAGGCCGTGCCGGTATCAATGTTGCTCTGCGGGTCGAACAGATAGCTGCGGCTCGGCGTGCCGGATTTACCCTGCGCGCGGAAGACGTCTTTACCGGCGCTGTGCTGCACAACCTGCATCAGCCCCAGGGCATCGGAACGGCTTACCGCATACGGGTTAAACGAGGATTCGGTCTGCATAATCGCCAGGATTAGCGACTCATCCACGCCGTATTTACGCGAGGCCTGACGCACCATGCCAAGATACTTATGCGCACGCTTGTCGAGGTGGTTCGGGACGAGGCTGATGGTGACGCTATAAATTATCTTCAGGCCGTTAGAGCGGCTCTTCAGGCGCGTCTGCAGCAGGTAGTCGGCAAATTTCGTGGCGCGGCCTTCCCAGCGGATCGGCTGACCGGTCTGATCGACGACCTGACCGTACAGGAACGGCTCTTTCGAGATGGTGATATCGTCGGCATCGGAGTAGAGATCGATAGATCCCGGGTCGTCACCCATCAGCAGGGTTTTGATAATCGCCTGACGCAGTCGTGCCGCAGGGTCAGTACCCGCGATGGTTTCAATGGTGATCGTACCCTCATCAAAGTTGATGTGGCTACGGGTCAGATAGGCGTCGGTGTACTTAACGTAGTCCTTCGGTCCGGCAATAAGAACTTCGTTAAATCCCCATATGTTCTCGATGTTGTGGGCAAACTGCCCCATCAAAATGTCAAAACCGTTGGTGTCCTTGATCCAGGCTTCGTTGTAATCATCGCCTTTTTTTGACGAACAGGAGACCAGCAACGGCGCAACAAGGGCTAGCGCTAAAAGTTTTTTCATCATTCCGGGCGTGCGTGTTGTGTTTGCTTAGTCGTTGCTATTGCCCGGCGGCGCTTCGCTTGCACGGGCCTACGGTTTTGTAGGCCGGGTAAGCGCAGCGCCACCCGGCAACAGCCGCTCAATATTATTTTTCTGGAGGCGTATAGCCTTCGATATGCACGTCTTTGCCTTCAAACAGGAAGTTCACCATCTCCTGTTCCAGCAGCTTGCGGTGTTCCGGGTTCATCATGCTGAGCTTTTTCTCGTTAATCAGCATGGTCTGCTTTTTCTGCCACTGTCCCCAGGCTTCTTTGGAGATCTCGTTATAAATGCGTTTACCCAGATCACCCGGATAAAGCTGGAAATCCTGGCCTTCAGCGTCACGCTGCAGGAAAGTACAAAAAATCGTTCTGGCCATACTCATTCCTCTTTTTATTGTCGATGCTAAACCATTGCACCGGCACGTAATTGCTGTAACAGGCGCTCCACGGGAGCCGCCAGCCCGACTGATGGCGGTTGCGCTAAGTTATACCAGAGAGCGGTGCCTTCATCCATGCACGAGGCAAATGAGGACACGGGAAGCCACATCGGCACAATATCCAGGTGGAAATGGCTGAAGGTATGGCGAAACGCGGTCAGCTGCGTCAGGTTATCGGCAGCAATACCGCGCTGTTTAAGCCATTCACGCAGCAAATCTTCATCTTCAAACTGTGGGAAGCAGTATAGACCGCCCCACAGGCCGCTCGGTGGACGCTGGGCCAGGAACACCTCGTCGCCGTGCTGCATCAGCAGCATGTAACCGGTGCGCTCCGGTAGCGTCTGCTTCGGTTTTTTCCCCGGGTATTGCGACCACGAATGGTTAGCGTAGGCCACGCAGAGAGTATTGAGCGGGCAGAGTTCGCACTTGGGTTTTGAGCGCGTGCAAACCATCGCACCCAGATCCATCATCGCCTGGTTAAAACGTTCGACGCCGTTGCCCGGGGTAACCGCTTCACTGATCTCCCACAGACGTTTCTCAACCTCTTTTTTACCGGGCCAGCCGTCCACGGCATAGCAACGTGCCAGCACGCGCTTCACGTTGCCGTCGAGGATCGGGAAATGCTTACCCAAAGAGAGAGAGAGAATGGCTCCCGCCGTTGAACGCCCGACGCCGGGTAAATCTGCCACTTCATCGAAAGTTTCCGGGAATTTACCGTTGTGGCGCGTGGCGACCTGCTGCGCGGCCTTGTGCAGATTACGCGCGCGGGCGTAATAGCCCAGGCCTGTCCACAGGTGCAATACCTCGTCCAGCGGGGCATTCGCCAGGTCTGTTACCGTCGGGAAGCGTGCCATAAAACGCTCAAAGTATGGGATCACCGTGGCGACCTGCGTTTGTTGCAACATCACTTCGGAGAGCCATACTTTGTAAGGCGTTTTTTCAATTTGCCAGGGCAGGGTTTTACGCCCGTATTTGTCGTACCAGTCCAGCACCTGGGCTGAAAATTGAGAGGCTTGCATGGTCATCGATTCACATAATCAGGGACGCAGATTGCAGCACAGCGTCAATCTGCTGTAAACCGGATCTTTCCCATGCTTGCATAGACGCCTTAACTTTGGATAATGCCCGTTTCCCGAACATTCTCACAAGCAGACAACTCTTTTATGAAAAACGACGTCATTTCACCGGAATTTGATGAAAACGGTCGCCCGCTGCGCCGTATTCGCAGCTTTGTCCGTCGTCAGGGCCGCCTGACAAAAGGGCAGCAACATGCGCTGGACAACTACTGGCCGGTGATGGGCGTTGAGTTCAGCGAGCAGCCGCTGGACTTTGCCGGGCTGTTTGGCCGCGAAGCGCCAGTCACGCTGGAGATTGGTTTTGGTATGGGCACCTCTCTGGTGACCATGGCGCAAGCTCGCCCGGAGCAGAACTTCCTCGGTATTGAAGTGCACTCCCCGGGCGTCGGCGCGTGTCTCGCAACTGCCCATGAAGAGGGTGTAGAGAACCTGCGCGTCATGTGTCATGACGCGGTGGAAGTGCTGCACAAAATGATTCCTGACAATTCTTTAACCATGGTTCAGCTCTTTTTCCCTGACCCGTGGCACAAAGCACGTCATAATAAACGCCGTATCGTTCAGGCACCGTTTGCCGAGCTGGTGAAAAGCAAGCTGAAACTGGGCGGCGTCTTCCATATGGCGACCGACTGGGAACCTTATGCGGAACATATGCTGGAAGTGATGTCGTCTCTGGACGGGTATAAAAACCAGTCTGAAAGCAACGACTATGTTCCGCGTCCGGATTCACGTCCGGTAACGAAATTTGAACAGCGTGGCCATCGTCTTGGTCACGGTGTATGGGACTTAATGTTCGAGAGGGTGAAATAATGGCAAAGAATCGTAGCCGTCGTCTGCGTAAAAAAATGCACATCGAAGAATTCCAGGAAGTGGGTTTCTCCGTTGCGTGGCGTTTCCCGGAAGGCACCAGTGTAGAACAGATCGATCAGGACGTGGATGCCTTCATCAACGACGTGATTGAGCCCAACAAGCTGGCCTTCGACGGTAGCGGTTACCTGGCGTGGGAAGGTCTGATCTGCACCCAGGAAGTGGGTAAATGCACCGAAGAACATCAGGCGCTGGTTCGTAAATGGCTTGAAGACCACAAGCTGGAAGATGTCCGCGTCAGCGAACTTTTCGACGTTTGGTGGGACTAATAAAGCAAGTACGGGGCCAGCATTAGCTGGCCCATTTTGTCTGAGGGAGTGTTTAAGATGCGCAAAACGTTGCTGGCTGTTGCTTTGATGGCAACCGGATTCACCGCCCATGCGGAGTATAAATGTAGCGTCACCCCGCGTGATGACGTGGTGTTAAGCCCGCAAACCGTGCAGGTCAAAGGCGAGAACGGCAATCTGGTGATTACGCCGCAAGGGAACGTCACCTTTAACGGCAAAGAGTACAATCTGACAGCCGCACAGCGTGAGCAGGCGAAAGACTATCAGGCCGATTTGCGTACCGCGCTGCCATGGATTAATGAAGGTGCCCTGACGCGCGTCGAAAAGAGCCGTGTTGCACTGGATAAGATCATTACCAAAGAGGTGGGGGAGAGCAGCAATATGCGCTCCCGCCTGACGAAGCTCGATAAGCAGCTCAAAGAGCAGATGAACCGGATTATCGAGACGCGCTCTGATGGCCTGACGTTCCACTACAAGGCGATTGATCAGGTCCGTGCTGACGGACAGCAGCTGGTGAACCAGGCGATGGGCGGCATTCTGCAGGACAGCATCAACGAGATGGGGGCTAAAGCGGTCCTGAAGGGCGGCGGTAACCCGCTGCAGGGCGTGCTGGGCAGCCTGGGTGGCTTGCAGACCTCAATTCAGAACGAGTGGAAGAACCAGGAAGATGATTTCCAGCAGTTCGGCAAAGACGTGTGTAAACGCGTGGTGTCGCTGGAAGATAGCCGGAAGGCGCTGGTGGGGACGTTGAAGTAATCCTCTGTGCGCTGGGCCCCTCACCCCGGCCCTCTCCCCAGGGGAGAGAGTGTAAACGTTCCCTCTCCCTGTGGGAGAGGGTTAGGGTGAGGGCATCAGGCTCTGCAATTTTTGAAGTATAACCGTCAGCACTTCCTCTTCCTGAGAAGTAAATTCATTGTTCCAGAATCGCACGACTTCCCAGCCATTTGTATGCAAAAACTCTGTACGACGTGAATCGTATTTCTCTTTGCTTTGATGTTGCCCTCCGTCGAGCTCAATAATCAATTTCGCCTTAAAACAGGCAAAATCTGCAACATACGGCCCAATCGGCATCTGGCGGCGAAACTTATAGCCAAAGAACCGACGACCTCTGAGCAAATACCAGAGGCGAAATTCTTCGGGCGTCATTTGTTTGCGAAGTTGTTTTGAGTTTTCCATCCCCACACTCTGCCAGCCTTTCCCTCAGCTGGCAGAACGGGATGCAAAAACCTGAATTAGCCTTCAGGAATCGTCGGCGAGGAACAGCTCAAGAAGGGAATTTAAGAACAGTTTGCCGTGCTCGGTGATCTGCCAGTAATCTTCACACTCAGTCAGATACCCCTGCGCCAGCGCCTCGTCAATCTGAGGACGAATCACTGACTCCGGCAGACCGGTGTAACGCGCAAATTCCGCGCGCGGCGCGGCTTCCAGCAGGCGGAAGCGGTTCATAAAGAACTCAAACGGTTTATCCGCCGCCTCAACGTCGTGCTGGCGCTCGAGATAACGGCCTTCCATATACCCTCGCGGGTGGCGGGTTTTGGCGGTACGCAGAATGCGACCGTCCGGGAAAGTCACCTTACCGTGCGCGCCGCAGCCAATTCCCAGGTAGTCGCCAAAACGCCAGTAGTTCAGGTTGTGCTGACACTGATACCCCGGTTTCGCATACGCAGACGTCTCGTACTGCTGATACCCCGCAGCGGTTAACAACTGGTGGCCCTGCTCGAAAATATCCCACAGCGCGTCGTCATCCGGCAGAACCGGAGGACGGGAACCAAACAGCGTGTTGGGTTCAATGGTGAGCTGATACCAGGACAGATGCGGCGGGTTAAGTTCAATCGCCTGGCGCAGATCGTCCAGCGCTTCGTCGAGCGACTGGTCCGGCAGGCCGTGCATCAAATCGAGGTTAAAGCTGCGCAGACCCAGTCCTGTCGCCAGGTTTGCCGCACGCTTTGCTTCCTCAGGGCCGTGAATGCGCCCCAGGCGCTTCAGTTTTGGCTCGCTAAAGCTCTGCACGCCGATGGAAATACGGTTCACGCCAGCACGCTGATACTCGACAAAACGATCGGCCTCAACGGTACCGGGGTTGGCTTCCATCGTAATTTCAGCATCCGCGGCCAGGTTCAGGCGCGCACGCACGCCGTCCAGCAGCGTCTGCATCGCCGGGCCTGACAGCAGGCTCGGCGTACCGCCACCAATGAAAATGGTCTTAACTTCACGTCCCTGTGCGTAAGGTACATCGGCGTCCAGGTCAGCCAGCAGATGCGCAACGTAGTCATCGTGCGGTACTTCACCTTTCAGCGCGTGCGAGTTGAAATCGCAGTACGGGCATTTCTGCACGCACCACGGGATGTGAATATAAAGACTCAGAGGTGGCAAATTAGCCATTACGCAGTGCTTCCAGTAACAGTTTCAGTGCGCGCCCACGGTGGGAAATCGCGCTTTTCTCTTCGCGGGTCAGTTCCGCTGCGGTTTTGCCCTCGGACGGGACAAAGAAAATCGGGTCGTAGCCAAAACCGCCGTTGCCCGCAGCTTCACGGGTAATCACGCCCGGCCAGCTACCGTGGCAGACGATCGGCGTCGGGTCCTCTGCGTGACGCAGATAGACCAGCACGCAGTGGAACTGTGCGGTCCGCTGTTCGTCCGGTACGTCTTTCAGGGCAACAAGCAGCTTTTCCAGATTCTGCTGGTCGGTTGCATCAACACCGGAATAACGAGCAGAGTAAATCCCCGGCGCGCCGCCAAGAAAATCGACGGCCAGACCGGAGTCATCGGCAATGGCGGGCAGACCGGTAATCTGCGCGGCATGGCGTGCTTTCAGGATCGCGTTTTCAATAAACGTCAGCCCCGTCTCTTCGGCAGAATCTACGCCAAGATCGGTCTGAGCGACCACATCCAGCCCAAAATCATTTAATAGCGAGGCCAACTCGCGCACTTTACCGGCGTTGCCGGTCGCGAGAACAACTTTCTGCATGGTTTAGTCCTGTTCTGTCAAAGCCGCGACTTCCGTCGGGATGGATTGCGGGTTGAGGATTTTTACCTGTTTATGCCGCCCCAGTTCGCCTTTTTCAATGATGACCTGGCTTTTGGCCACGCGAAACTGTTTTGCCAGATATTTGGTCAGATGCGCGTTTGCCTGACCGTCAACCGGCGGGGCGGTGATGGCGACTTTTAACTCGTCGCCATGCAGTCCAACAATACTGTCACGGCTGGCTTTCGGCTGAATATACAGCCGCAAAACCAGCCCGTCAGCGCAGGTGCTTACGGCACTCATAGCGCCATCCACAGCCCCGGCAACAGCATGTCGCCCGTAGACTGCAGCAGTTCAGCGATCCCCATGTTGATCACATAGAGCAGCAGAACCAGAATCATCGGGGAGAAGTCGATGCCGCCCATAGAGGGAAGTAAGTTACGGATCGGACGCAGCAGCGGCTCGGCCAACTGAATCAGGGCATACTCTACCGGGCTACGCCCCTGGCTCACCCAGCTCATGATGGCCATCACCAGCAGCACCCAGAAAATCAGCAGACCGACGGTTTTGATCAGAATCAGCACGGCGGCAATCCAGATAATCGGCTGGAAGGTGATGACCATAAACAGCACGATGGCTTTGATAACGCTAAGAATAAACGCTACCAGCAGCGAAGCGCTGTCGATGGGACCCATGGCCGGGATAATGCGGCGCAGGGGCCCGACAATAGGTTGCGTGATTTTCACGACAAACTGGGAGAACGGATTGTAAAAATCACAACGGGCCCACTGCATCCAGACGCGCAGCAAAAGCGCCATCGTATACAGCTCAATGACCGTTGAGAGCAGGAAAGTCAACGTCTTCATGGCGTTCCTCAGGTTTCCTTATTATTTGGAGTAGTCGCGCGCACCGAAAATGGCGGTACCGATGCGCACCATAGTGCTGCCTGCCGCGATGGCGGCTTCCATATCATCCGACATGCCCAGAGAAAGCGTGTCTACCGTGTTGTAGCGCGCTTTAAGCGCCTCAAATGCTACAGCCATTTGCTGTGCCACGGCAAACTGCCTTTCATAACTTGACTCTGGCGCCGGAATAGCCATCAGCCCACGCAGGGTTAAGCGTGGCAGGGCGGCCACGTCTGCGGCCAGCGCATCCAGCTCGCTTAGCGCAATGCCAGACTTGCTGTTTTCGTCGCTGATGTTGATTTGTATCAGCACGTTAAGCGCTGGCATCTCTGCCGGGCGTTGTTCGTTCAGGCGTGTGGCAATGCGCAGACGGTCAATCGTATGGCACCAGTCGAAGTGCTCTGCCACCAGACGGCTTTTGTTCGACTGCAGTGGACCAATAAAGTGCCACTGAAGATCCGTATTCCCCTTTTCCCGGAAGTCGCGAATTTTATCCACGCCTTCCTGCACGTAGTTCTCACCAAATGCGCGCTGGCCTGCATCAATCGCTTCTGCGATGGCGCTCGCAGGCTTGGTTTTGCTGACTGCAAGGAGCGTAATTTCTTCTGAAGCACGGCCGCAACGCGTTGCGGCAGCTGAGATTTTGTCCCGGACCTGTGCCAGGTTATGCGCAATGTCGTTCATTTTCCGAGGAGTAGTCTATGGATGTGGAAGAAATGGTGGCCCTTAGTGTAAAGCATAACGTCTCCGATCTACACCTGTGCAGTGATTCGCCACCCCGCTGGCGCCGGTCAGGACGCCTTGAACCCGCGCCGTTTCCGCCGCCAGATGTCGGAGCGTTATTAAAAGCGTGGCTCAATGATGAGCAGCAGGGAAGCTGGTGGGCTCACGGTCAGGTCGATTTTGCCGTGACGGTGGCAGAAGGCCAGCGTCTGCGCGGGAGTGCGTTTAAGCAGATTAACGGGGTGTCCATCGCCCTGCGGTTGCTGCCACGCACCTGTTCGCCACTCTCTTTGCTGGGCGTGCCGCGTGCCATTCCGGAACTGTTATCCAGTGACAACGGGTTGATTCTGGTGACGGGGGCGACCGGCAGCGGCAAATCTACCACTCTGGCGGCGATGGTCGATTTCCTCAACCACCATACTGACGGGCATATCCTCACGCTTGAAGATCCGGTGGAGTATCTGTACCGGAGCGAACGCTGCCTGATTCAGCAGCGGGAAATAGGTCAGCACTGCCCGTCTTTTGTCGAGGCGCTGCGCGGAGCGTTACGCGAGGATCCAGATGTGATTTTGCTGGGGGAGCTGCGTGATGCAGAGACGATCCGTCTCGCGTTGACGGCGGCGGAGACCGGGCATCTGGTGCTGGCGACACTGCATACGCGGGGTGCCTCGCAGGCCATTGAGCGGCTGGTGGACACCTTCCCGGCGCAGGAGAAAGACCCGGTACGTAACCAGCTGGCCGGTAGCCTGCGTGCGGTGCTGGCACAGAGGCTGCTTCCCGACCTGCAGGGTGGGCGTGTCGCGCTGTATGAACTGCTGGTGAATACCCCGGCGGCGGCAAATCTGATTCGTGAAGGAAAAACGTGGCAACTGCCCGGTATCATTCAAACAGGCCAGCAGGCGGGAATGCAGAACTTTGATCAAAGCGTGGCGGAGAGACGGGTGCAGGGGCGGCTATAGGCCCCTGAGATTAATAGCCCTGTTCGAAATAGCTTTCGAGGATGATGACGGCAGAGGCGGAGTCTACGCTGCCTTTGTTGAGCGCCCGGAAGCCGCCGTGCTCAAACAGGCCAGCACGCGCTTCGACGGTGCTAAGACGCTCGTCGTGAAGCTTCACGGAGACGCCAAAGCGGCCATGGATTTTATTGGCGAACTTACGTGCGCGGGCGGTAAGGGGTTGTTCGGTGCCGTCCATATTCAGCGGCAGCCCAACGATAACATCATCCGGTTGCCATTCTTTCAGCAGACGTTCGATAAGATTCCAGTCAGGCGTGCCGTCGTTGGCCTTCAGGGCCGTGAGTGGACGCGCGGTACCGGTGATGCGCTGACCCACAGCGACGCCAATGCTTTTGGTACCAAAATCAAAGGCCAAAAGTGTTCCGCTCATCAGGCGTGCCCCGCGACACCAGGCATGGTCAGAATATCAATGCCAATCAGTTTTGCCGCATCGCGCCAGCGATCGGCTATCGGGGTTTTAAACAGAATATTCATGTCCGCTGGTGCGGTAAGCCAGGCGTTATCGAGGATTTCCTGCTCAAGCTGGCCTTTCTCCCACGACGAGTAACCCAGCGCCACCAGCACTTCGGAAGGCTGTTCTGCGGTACCCAGCGTTTCGAGAACGTCGCGCGAGGTGGTGATCACGGTGTTATCGGAGATGCGGATACTGGAAGAGAATACCGGCGGGGTATGAAGGATAAAGCCGCGATCTTCTGCAAGTGGTCCACCCAGCATCACCGGTTTATCAAGCCGGATCTCCGGCAGTCGCGCTTCAGCCGGGATTTTCAGCTTGTCCAGAATCCCTTCAACCTGCAGGTTTTCCAGCGGCTTATTGATGATAATGCCCATCGCGCCGTCTTCATTGTATTCACAAATATAAACCACGGCGCGGCGAAAAATCGGATCCTGGAGAGCAGGCATGGCAATAAGAAAGTGATGCTGTAAATTCATTGTCAGAGGTACTGTTTCCTGGTTTAAAAAGCGACAGCGCCCAGTATGGGGATAAAGCCGGGCGCTGTCACAGATTATTTCTGTAAACGTTTTTCGATAGCGTCCATCAGCATTCCGGTGATCGAGATCGGGAACTCCGCTTCGATTTCGCGAATGCAGGTTGGGCTGGTGACGTTCACTTCCGTCAGGCGATCGCCAATAATGTCCAAGCCAACAAAGATCAGGCCTTTGGCTTTAAGCGTTGGGCCAACGCGGCGGGCAATTTCCCAGTCGCTTTCTGTCAACGGGCGCGGCTCACCGCGTCCACCGGCCGCCAGGTTACCGCGCGTTTCGCCACCCTGTGGGATACGTGCCAGGCAGTAAGGTACGGGTTCGCCATCCACGACCAGAACGCGTTTGTCGCCATCTTTAATGGCGGGCAGATAGTTCTGGGCCATGCAGTAGCGGGTACCCAGTTCGGTCAGGGTTTCGGCAATCACGCCAATGTTCGGGTCGCCTTCCTTCACGCGGAAAATAGACGCGCCGCCCATGCCGTCCAGCGGCTTCATGATGATATCGCCGTGTTTTTGCCAGAACTCCTTCAGCTGAGCTTTGCTGCGGGTCACCAGCGTTTCAGGCGTCAGGTCTGAGAACCAGGCGGTATAAAGCTTCTCGTTGCAGTCGCGCAGGCTCTGCGGCTTATTGACGATCAGCGTCCCTTTCTCTTCGGCACGCTCAAGGATATAGGTGGAGTAGATGTATTCGGTGTCGAACGGCGGATCTTTACGCATCAGAATAACGTTGAGATCGGCCAGGGCAATATCCTGCTCGGTGCCAAACTCGTACCATTTGTCGTAGTTCTGCTCGACGTTAACGATGCGGGTACGCGCGCGGGCTTCACCGTTGATCAGGTAAAGATCGTTCATCTCCATATAGTGGAGCTCATAGCCGCGACGCTGCGCTTCCAGCAACATAGCGAAGCTGGAATCTTTCTTGATGTTAATGTTTGCGATGGGGTCCATCACGATGCCGAGCTTAATCATGTTCTTCTCCGTTTATACTTCAACCCAGATCGCCAAACCGTACCTGTAGCGCGGTAATGGCCGTGAGTGCCGTTGTCTCAGTGCGCAGAACGCGAGGTCCCAACAGAATATCAGTAAACTGGTAACGCGCCGTCATCGCAATTTCGTCCGCCGACAGGCCGCCTTCGGGGCCAATCAGCAGGCGTACACGTTCAACGGGCAGCGGCAGCGTATTAATGCTGGCGCTGGCGCGCGGATGAAGATTGAGCTTCAGTCCGCTCTCCTCTTCGGCACACCAGTCCTCCAGGTCCATTGCCGGGCGGATCTCCGGTATGCGGTTGCGGCCGCTCTGTTCACACGCCGCAATGGCAATTTTCTGCCACTGCTGGATCTTTTTGTTCAGACGTTCCGCATCCAGTTTAACGCCACAGCGCTCGGAAAAAAGTGGCGTAATGAGGCTTACACCCAGCTCAATGGATTTTTGAATGGTGAATTCCATCTTTTCCCCGCGGGACATGACCTGGCCCAGGTGGATGTGCAGCGGCGATTCACGATCGTCCACTTCACCGCGCAACACATTCACATGCACGCTTTTTTTATCCGCCCGGGTGATTTCCGCCTCGAAAACCTGATTAGAGCCGTCGAAAAGCTGTATTGCCTGCCCAGCCCCCATGCGCAGCACGCGGCCAACGTGGTTGGCGGCGTCGTCAGACAGGGCGATTTCGCGACCTGCGGTAATCAGTTCAGGGTGGTAAATGCGAGGAATGCGCATAGTCAAAAATTCCATATGTCATGCGAGATAAGCGAATTGCCGTAGTGTAGGTTAGCTCTTTTGCGCCTGGCAAGCCCGCTGGACGTACGGGTTATGATTCCCCTGGACTCTGGCGATGCGTTCGTCGCGCTGACATTCCCACTCCGTCACCGGATATTGCTTATCCCACGCATTGAACAGCTGCGTCTGCTGACGGGAGAGGTTGAGGTCGTAGCGGTCACGCATGTAGAAGTAGGTGCGGGCGATGCTGCCGCGCGCGCGGGCAGGCGGCTCGGCGACTTTTTCTTTAAAATCCACCTTCATGCCGCACTGGCCATATTGGCCTTCGCCACCGTTCCACTGGCTGTACATAAAGTTGCCGCGGTCACCGTTCACTTCACCCACGGCAGGCTGCAGGTTATGCATATCGCTTTCCATCTGGCGGTAGACAGGATCTTTAGAACAGTTTTTACGACCGCCATCCTGCCAGCACTGGCGCAGGTGGCCAAACTGCCATGCCGGAACGACATGCTCCCATTCGATGCGGCTGGCGCGGTTTTCGTTTTTACGCACCTTATAGCCGCAGGACTCCAGGTCCACGACCCCTTTTTTACCCTGCCAGTTAATTTTACAGCCGCAGTAGAAATCGCCCGGCACATCGGCGTTCACCTTCACGCCTGCTGCCTTGGCCTGGGAAAAACTGTTGATACCATCGGCCAGAGCATGGCCTGAGAACGCTGTCGTCAGAAAGGCGACCGCGAGAGAAAAATTACGGGACATCTTACACTCCGTGTCAAAACGAGCCCGCAACGTAACGAATGTTTTTCCTGTATGCAATCAGTCAGATCAGGAAAGTTCCTGAATGTTCAAATGATTACTCCGCAATAAGCGGTTCGCCGCATTTGACGCAGCGGTAGGTCGCTTCGCCGCGGACCACGCGATTATGGCGGCGGACGGTAAGCTGATGCTGCTGACACTGGCAGCGGTAGGGGAACGTATTGCGACGTACAGATTCCAGCTCGAACTGATGAGTTCTGCGCGCCGGAACGCCCAGTACTGCCTCCATCATCCACTTCCACTCTTTTCCGTGCGGCGCGACGCGACCAAAATGTTTCCACACCAGGAGGTGAGCCAGCTCATGCGGCACCACTTCCTCAATAAACGCCTGCTGGTTTTCCATCATCAACACCGGGTTCAGGCGGATCTCATACGATTCCAGCCAGGCAGTACCCGCCGCGGTGCCACGCTGCTGATAGACGAGCTTCGGTTCAGGGTAATTCCGACCGAGCTTCAGGTTCGCCTGGGCGAGTTTTTCCCGCAGGCTGCGCATAACGGCTTGCTGAAGGGCGATGGGGAGACGGGGAGCTTTCATAGGGGCAGAGCATAAAGCGCGAAGCGGGGAGGCGCAAGAGGCGCCTCCCGCAAGAGGATTAGTCGTGTGCGCCGATTTCGCGCAGTGGACGACCTTTCATCAGGTTACGTTCAATATGTTCCAGTGAAACATGTTTGGTTTCTGGAACCAGCCAGATGGTCAACACAATAAAGAAGATGTTCAGACCGGCGTAGACCCAGAAGGTGTTGGCATTGCCCAGGGTATTGAGCATGGTCAGGAACGTCGCGCCGACGATCATGTTGGCAATCCAGTTGGTTGCAGTTGAGCAGGTGATACCAAAATCACGCCCTTTCAGCGGCTGGATCTCAGAACACAGTACCCAAATCAGCGGACCGGCGCTCATCGCGAACCCGACGATAAACATCAGCAGCATGCCTACCGCAAAATACTGTGCGGTTGGGGAGTGGATGCCGACGTGCATCATGGTACCCAGCACGCCCATACCGATCGCCATGACCAGGAAGCCCAGCGTCAGGGTCGGTTTACGTCCCCAACGGTCCACCAGGCCGATCGCGATAAAGGTCGCCAGCACGTTGGTCAGGCCGACGATGACGGTGCCCCACATCTGCTCGGTGGTGTTGGTATAACCCGCCAGCTCAAAGATTTTTGGCGCGTAATACATGATGACGTTCATCCCGGTGAACTGTTGCATCACCTGCAGCAGCACGCCGAGGAATACTGCGCGACGGAAGTTGCTGTTCTCTTTAAACAGCGCCCAGCCAGACTGCTTCACCTTCAGGCTTTCGCGGATCTCTTCCAGCTCGTTTTTCGCCTCCGCACTGGTGTCGCGCAGGCGCAGCAGCACCCGTTCGGCATCGTGGAATCGGCGCTTTGCGGCAAACCAGCGTGGGCTGTCCGGCAGGAAGAAGACGCCAATCAGCAGCAAAATGGCCGGGATGATGATCACGCCAAGCATCCAGCGCCATGCCCCGCTGTAGCTGAACGCGGTATCGGAAAGATAAGCCCCGAGAATACCGATGGTGATCATCAATTGGTACATCGAAATCATACTGCCGCGAATTTTCTCTGGCGCAATTTCAGAGAGATAGAGCGGGGCGGTGTAGGACGCGACGCCGACGGCCAGCCCCAGCAGTACGCGGGAAAGAATAAGCACTTCAACGTTAGGGGCGGCAGCAGAGAAGAGTGAACCGGCGACGAAGAGAATGGCACCAATCATTAGGCTCTTTTTACGTCCGAGCTTGAAGGAGAGCCAGCCGCTGCCGACAGCACCAACCGCTGCGCCAAACATCATCGAGCTGACCACCCATTCCTGGGTATGCGCGTTAATCTGGAATTCGTCTGCGATGAAGGGAAGGGCGCCAGCAATCACGCCGATATCCAGGCCAAAAAGTAAACCTGCCAGGGCGGCGAGGAAGCAGACGAAGAATGTCATCGCCTTGTTGGACGTACGCCCCTGTTTTTTATTGTCAGGCATTATGCCCTCCAGTTGGGTTATCAGTTTTATTGATGTTAAGGGTAGGTGAGTGACCCGTAAAAATATGTGAGATTAATCACATTGGTGTAATCGGTTACACTGGTGTGTAACCGTAAAAATTATTAAAGCTTTGAAAATATAGAGGTAAATGAGGTGATATGCATCGCGAAAGAATACATTTCAGACTTAACTGAAAGGAAATGTAACAGCACAAGAAATGCCATCACGCAAAGAGATTATTCCGAAAGCGAGGTACATGGACTGGCGTGTAAGCGGTTCCAAATATAAAAAAAGCCAGCACAAAGGCTGGCTTTTTTAACGCTCTTGTCAGTCGATTATTTCAGACCGGCAGCTTCACGCAGCAGGGCGGCTTTGTCGGTTTTTTCCCATGGGAAATGTTCACGACCAAAGTGACCGTATGCCGCGGTTTCTTTGTAGATTGGGTGCAGGAGATCCAGCATCTGAATCAGTCCGTATGGACGCAGGTCGAAGAACTCGCGTACCAGCAGGGTCAGCTGTTCTGAAGGCACTTTCTCGGTACCGAAGGTTTCAACCATGATGGAGGTTGGCTCAGCCACGCCGATGGCGTAAGAAACCTGAATCTCACAGCGGTCAGCCAGGCCGGCAGCAACGATGTTTTTCGCAACATAACGTGCCGCGTATGCCGCAGAGCGGTCAACTTTAGACGGATCTTTACCAGAGAACGCACCGCCGCCGTGACGTGCCATGCCGCCGTAGGTATCAACGATGATTTTACGTCCGGTCAGACCGCAGTCACCCATTGGGCCGCCGATAACAAAGCGTCCGGTTGGGTTGATGAAGAATTTGGTCGCAGAGCTCAGCCATTCGGTCGGCAGAACCGGCTTGATGATCTCTTCCATCACTGCTTCTTGCAGGGATTTCTGGTCAATCTCTTCGGAATGCTGGGTAGACAGTACCACCGCATCGATGCCAACGATTTTGCCGTCATCGTACTGGAAGGTGACCTGGCTTTTTGCATCCGGGCGCAGCCACGGCAGGGTGCCGTTTTTGCGTACTTCAGCCTGACGCTGTACCAGACGGTGCGCGTAGGTGACCGGGGCTGGCATCAGCACGTCGGTTTCGTTGGTCGCGTAGCCAAACATCAGGCCCTGGTCGCCCGCGCCCTGTTCCAGTGGATCGGCACGGTCAACGCCCTGGTTGATGTCTGGAGACTGTTTGCCAATGGCGCTCAGCACCGCGCAAGAATTGGCATCAAAGCCCATATCAGAATGCACATAACCGATTTCACGCACCGTGTTACGGGTGATCTCTTCGATATCAACCCATGCGCTGGTGGTGATCTCACCGCCAACCAGAACCATGCCAGTTTTGACGTAGGTTTCGCACGCGACGCGCGCTTTAGGATCCTGCGCCAGGATCGCATCCAGCACCGCATCGGAGATTTGGTCAGCAATTTTATCAGGATGTCCTTCTGATACGGACTCGGACGTAAACAGGTGTTTTGCCATGTTTTATTTCACCTAAGAGGAATTTGGTTAGCTCAAGCTGCTGTGTGGAATAGCCAAAGGAGATAATTCTACCAAGGCCTGCAGGTTTTTGACACTGGCAGTATGAGTGTTAATCAGTATAGATGGATTAACATCTGGATGGCTATTTTAGGTCACTTCTTCGCCCGATTTCCAGTTTTTTTTGATTCATCTCTCACGGCGTTGAAATGTCTGCTGGAAATTTTTCCTGACGGCGCTGGCAACCCACGCATTTTTGTTTTGCTTTTTAGCCCCCTTCTCGGTATAAAACGCGGCGCGCGGCTCATACAAAATAAGCGCTCGATGAACTCATCGAGTCGCCACTTCCAGCCGGGTTAAGCAGTGAACTTTTAGCTTTGGCTTGGGGTCCGTTTCAGCAGAGGCGGCCGTGGAGGTGATACGAGATAATGAACCATCGTTTTCCGCTAATTCAGCGCAGCCGTTCTGGCGCGCATTTGATTCCCGCAACCCGCATTTCTAGTCTGCAAACCTGCCGATGTTATACCCATCTCGGCGCTTCTCAGGATTCCAGGGCCGGTCAGGCTGTGTGAAAACTGAACAAGGGCGCTCTTGTTAATACAAGAGTTTTCTCGTGGTTTCGCCGAACCTTGTCATACAGAGTTCGGATACGTGTTTTACAATGATATGAATAAGAAACCGGTCGCACGGTCTGGATTTCAGCATACTCTGCTGGGAAACGGAGCCGTTTATGGGTTGTTATCGCCGTATAACGCTGCGATAGTAGTCAACTGTTTTACACTTAATACAAAGAGTTGAGGTTCGCTATGTCTGACGACATGTCTTCTTTTTCGCCTTCGTCAGCGGGCGAACAGGGTGTACTACGTTCTATGCAGGAGGTTGCGATGAGCTCCCAGGAAGCCAGCAAGATGCTGCGCACATACAATATTGCCTGGTGGGGCAATAACTACTACGACGTCAACGAACTGGGCCACATCAGCGTTTGCCCGGATCCGGACGTCCCTGAAGCGCGCGTGGACCTCGCCAAACTGGTGAAAGCCCGTGAAGCACAGGGCCAGCGTTTGCCTGCACTGTTCTGCTTCCCGCAGATCCTGCAACATCGCCTGCGTTCTATTAACGCCGCCTTCAAGCGCGCGCGTGAATCCTACGGCTATAAAGGCGACTACTTCCTGGTTTACCCGATTAAGGTGAACCAGCACCGCCGCGTGATTGAGTCCCTTATCCACTCCGGCGAGCCGCTGGGCCTCGAAGCCGGCTCCAAAGCGGAGCTGATGGCGGTTCTGGCGCATGCGGGCATGACCCGTTCGGTCATTGTCTGTAACGGCTACAAAGACCGTGAGTACATTCGTCTGGCGCTGATTGGCGAGAAGATGGGCCACAAGGTCTATCTGGTTATCGAGAAGATGACTGAAATCGCGATCGTGCTGGAAGAGGCTGAACGTCTTAACGTGGTGCCACGCCTCGGCGTGCGTGCGCGTCTGGCGTCTCAGGGTTCCGGTAAATGGCAGTCCTCCGGCGGTGAAAAATCCAAATTCGGCCTCGCGGCGAACCAGGTACTGCAACTGGTGGAAATTTTGCGCGAGCGCGGTCGTCTGGACAGCATTCAGCTCCTGCACTTCCACCTCGGTTCGCAGATGGCCAATATTCGCGATATCGCCACCGGCGTGCGTGAATCAGCCCGTTTTTACGTTGAGCTGCACAAGCTTGGCGTGAATATTCAGTGCTTCGACGTGGGCGGTGGCCTGGGCGTGGACTACGAAGGGACCCGCTCGCAGTCTGACTGCTCGGTGAACTATGGTCTGAATGAATACGCCAATAACATCATCTGGGCGATCGGTGATGCCTGTGAAGAGCACGGCCTGCCGCACCCGACGGTGATCACCGAATCCGGTCGCGCGGTGACCGCGCACCATACGGTGCTGGTCTCTAATATCATCGGCGTTGAGCGTAGCGAAATTTCCGAAGCGACGCCGCCGCAGGATGATGCACCGCGTTCCCTGCAAAGCATGTGGGAAACCTGGCAGGAGATGCACGAGCCGGGCACGCGTCGCTCCCTGCGCGAATGGCTGCACGACAGCCAGATGGATCTGCACGATATTCACGTCGGCTACTCGTCAGGCACCTTCAGCCTGCAGGAGCGTGCGTGGGCGGAGCAGCTTTATCTGAACATGTGCCATGAAGTGCAGAAGCAGCTCGATCCGAGCAACCGCGCGCACCGTCCGATTATCGACGAGCTGCAGGAACGTATGGCGGATAAGATTTACGTCAACTTCTCGCTGTTCCAGTCGATGCCGGATGCATGGGGTATCGACCAGTTGTTCCCCGTTCTGCCGCTGGAAGGGCTGAACCACGCCCCGGAACGTCGCGCGGTGCTGCTGGACATCACCTGTGACTCCGACGGTGCTATCGACCATTACGTTGACGGCGACGGTATCGCCACCACCATGCCAATGCCGGAGTACGACCCGGAGAACCCGCCGATGCTGGGCTTCTTTATGGTCGGGGCGTACCAGGAGATCCTCGGCAACATGCACAACCTGTTCGGTGATACCGAAGCGGTTGACGTGTTTGTCTTCCCTGACGGCAGCGTGGAAGTTGAGCTGTCTGACGAGGGGGATACCGTGGCAGACATGCTGGAATACGTTCAGCTCGATCCGAAAACGCTGCTGACCCAGTTCCGCGACCAGGTGAAAAACACCGGTCTCGACGATGCATTGCAGCAGCAGTTCCTGGAAGAGTTTGAGGCGGGGCTGTACGGGTATACTTATCTCGAAGACGAATAATTATTCCGCCAGTTAAATATGAAAAGGGTCTGACCGTGGTCAGACCCTTTTTTATGGCTACATGAAAACCCCGCCGGTGAACGACGGGGAGAGGGCGTTTAACTCAGCTGTTCGTCCTGGAACGTAATGGTCACTTTCGCATAGATATTAATTGGCATTTCCGCCATTAGCGGCAGCCACTGCTTCGGCTGGGCTGTTGCGCTCATATCGCCGTTCCACTGCTTGTGCTCAGGCGTTTTCGGCATGTCCATGC